>CALIGI010000186.1 GCA_938021205.1 uncultured Pseudanabaenaceae cyanobacterium | reverse complement strand
CACCCTATCCTTGCCTCACCGCTTGGCCATCTATCGCCAAATTCGCGACCAAGAGCTTGCGCTACTCCAGCCCGTTGCTGATGGGTTGGAAAAAGCCTTGGCAGGAACCTCTGTCACCGCTATTGAGCAGAGTCTTAAGCTGGGCATTGCGGTGCTGCGCACTAGCGCCATGGCCATGCTCACCAATGATATTTCGAGCCTGGATGACACATTGCGCTGGGTCCGCCAGAGTCAGGAAAATAATGACTCCCAGAAGACGGATGAACTCTGTTTTCAGCTGATGACCCAGCAGCTTGAGCAGCGGTTAGAAGCAGCTCACTTCAAGCTTCTACTGCCTTATTTAGAGCCGTTTCAAAAGCTAGCGGCTGCGGCTGCCTAACTTTTTCCTGTAGATGCAGCTATCTGTTGTGATACCCGAGCCGCTTTGCATTCGCTGTTCAACTACCGACCTTGCCCATGATTTCCGTTGCTGATTTACTCACTCCCAAGGTCGCGGCGGGTAACTACTTCGCTACCAACACCTATGTGCGCAGTGATGCGGAGCTAGGTCTGCTGGAAAATCGTAGCGGTAGCCGCTTGATTGCCATTCCGGACACCCTGATTAAGGCGCTGTATGCCGGTCTTGAGCAGGAAACCGGTCTGGCCGCTCGACTGGTGCTGATCAACTGTGGTCGCTGGTGGGGCAAGAATTTTTATCAGCGCTTTAGCGAAGAACTGACGGGCCATTACGGTGTTCCCTTGGCTTCTCTGCCCATGGTGGACTTTCTGCAGTCGCTTCAGCAGTGCTGGGTCAGTCACGGTTGGGGCCAAGTTGATTTTGATCCCAGTTATGCAGAGCGCGGTTTGTTCTTGGTTAAGACCTGGAATTCTCCCTTTGCGGCCCAGGCTCCCCAAATGGATCGCCCCGTTTGCTTCATGGATGCGGGAATCTTCTCGGCATTTTTCTCGGGATTGACTGGAAAGTCCTTGGATTGTTTGCAACTGACTTGTGAGTCCCTGGGGGCTGACTGCAACCGCTTTGTGGTGGGGCTTGAGGACCGTTTGGAGCCTGTGGAAGCTCGAGTGGAAGCTCAGGAAGACTGGGAAGCGATTATGCAGAGTTTGGTGGAGAGCTAATTTCATCTTTTCCTCGTAGAGAATTAATGAGTAGGGCTTAGGTCGGGGCGATCGCCTTGGTAGGCTAAGGGCTGGAAGGATCTGCCATAGCTGGTTCAGAACGCGACTGTTGTTCTATCCCACCCAGGAATACGCACCTATTGGGCCTCTGAAGGCCCGTTATCGACCGTTGGGCCTGGTTGCCCAGGGGCAATTTGGCAAGGTTTATTGTGCAGTCCATCGTGCTAGTGGTCGCCTCGTTGCTCTGAAGCTGCTGGACCGACAGCGCTCCACCACTAGCCAATTTCTGCGGGAGCTGAGTTCGCTCCTGACCTTGAGCCATCCAGCGCTGATTCAACTGCGTGCCATTGAACAAACTGATTCGGGGCGCTGTTTGGTGCTGGACTACAGTGCTGGAGGCACGATGAGGCAACTGCTGGAAGCGCCTGTCCCGCCTCGGCAGGAGCTGATGTTGCACTGCCTGCTACAGGTGCTGGAAGGCTTGGCCTATGCCCATGGGCGGGGCATTGTTCACTGCGATGTCAAGCCTGAGAATATCTTGATGCAGTTGGAGCCCCAGGGGTGGCGGGCTTGCTTGACGGATTTTGGTATTGCCCAGTCTCACCTCGGGGGCGATGTGATGGACTGCGATCCGCAGTTCGAGCGGGTTGGCTCACCGGCCTATATGGCTCCGGAGCGTTTTGCAGGGGAGGCCTATCGAGCTTCTGATCTCTATAGCGTGGGGATTATTTTGTACGAGGTGCTGTTGGGCGATCGCCCGTTCCACGGTAGCCCCAATGCCTTGCGGGAAGCCCATCGCCAGGAGGCCGTTAAATTTCCAAAACCTTTAGACATTGCCTTTCAAAAGTTGCTCTATCGAGCGCTCTCGAAATCTCCAGACCTGCGCTATGAGAGTGCCAAAGCCATGGCAAAGGACTTGCGCCATGGCCTGGAAACCATGACCTCGCTGTTCCATCATCTGGCTTCGGACGGCGCTGCATTATTTTCCTGGCCTTCCCCTGAAGCTGTGCTGAACTGGCCTGAGCAAGCCTTGGCAAGGAGCATTGCTTGGCCTTTGGAGATCAAGCTTGCTGACAAAGTTTGCTTGACCGGGATTTCGCCCCTGCTACATCCCATAGGTGCTTCTTCCCAGGGAGTACCTCAGTTTGTGGCAGATCAATCTGGTGCAAGCCCCTTGCTTGCAAGCGGTAGGCTGCCCCAGCTTTGGTTCTCCCATGGCCTGAACCTCCAGGGGATCTCGCTAGAGGTTGTGGACTCTGGGGAAATGAAGCCGGGCAAGCTCCCTCGCTTGCCTGTGCCTGAGATGGTACAGGATTTGACCTTGAGTCCTTGTTATGGCTTTGTTTTGACTGACAGAGCGCTCTACCGATGGCCCTTGGTCTTGGGGGAAAATACTGCTGCATCTTCGATTAATGGCTCCCAAGATGGGCAGGATAGCGAGCCATTGCGGTGCTTGCTTGAGGGGCAGGCTGATCTTCATCAATTTGTTTTGTCTCCCCAGGGGCATTGGGCTGTTGTGGTGAAACGATGCAGTCGGGCGCTGGCGTCATTCTCTGGCTTGCCAGCTGATGATTCTTTGCTATTGCTGAACTTGGGCGATAAGGCGATCGCAAACTCAAGTTCTCGAACAGACTCGAATGCTCGAAAAGCTCAGGCAGGAGAACTGAAGCTGCGCCCATCCGAAACCTTGTCAGGCATCCAGCTGTTGGATCGTCGCCATGGGGCAGCCTTGATTTCCAGCCCAGGGGAGCCCCAGCGACTGGGCTTGTTTAGTCGCCGAGGACAGTGGCTGAGTCATTTCACTCTGCCCGTTTCTCTGGACTATTGGGTTCGCGGTATTCCGGCCTATGAGTTGTGGGCCTTGGAAGCAGGTCATCCCCAAGTTTTGCTGAAGGTAGGGCTCAAGCCCTTTCGGCTTGAGCGAATTCCCCTAGCGATCGCCCCCGATCAAATCCACCCCCTGCCCTGGGGCTGTGTATTGTCCAATCAGGCTGGGGAAATTCTCTTATTGAATCGAGAGGGCCAATCTCTGGGGCAGTTACAGGTGCCTCTGCCCGCTGATTGCCAGAAGCTTTGGCTTATGCCTTTTGCAGCCCACTGTTTGGTCATTGTGATTCAGCAATCCGCCGGTCTTAAGCTATTACCCCTGGACCTGCGCGAACTAGAGCTAATGCTGGTTTTCTAAATCAAGCAGCGCTGGAGTCAAAGCTGATACAGCAATCCTTGACAATATTCTCGTACTTAAATTACGTGGGATCTAATTCAAAAGAAAACCTTAAGCTCCCTATTACCTGTGATCCTCTAGATCCCTCATTGTCAGAGTTTCTTAAGGCTTGATCCCCGAGTTGGTCGTATTCGATGCCTGATAACATAATTCTTAATGAAAGGCATAAGGTAAAGCTCGTCTTTTTGGATGAATCTGTAACATCCCAGCCATCCTGCATAGGGTGCCAGTGATGACTTCCAATGGATCTATTTAGGTCTTGAGCCAGAATTCACCCTTGTCTGACTTTCTAAATCATTGTCATGACTGAGCTGGCCTACTGGCTCAGGTTGAATTCTCTGATTCAATTCGGGGGGCTCCGAGAAGTTCAAAAGGTTCTTTATCCGTTTCTTTTCTGGCTTAGGGCTTTTCCCCTAGCTGCCTACCTAAGGCGATCTACTTCTTGAATTGCTCTTAGGCTTTGGGGTCCATTTTTTAGGAAACATTTGTGATAGCTGTCAACGAAGCAACCTTTCAGCGTGAAGTGATTGAGTCGCCGCTTCCGGTCTTGATTAATTTCTGGGCACCTTGGTGTGGTGTTTGTCGCCTCGTCAACCCTGTCCTGAATCAAATTCAGGCTCGTCTAAACCCAGGCTGCAAGATCGTCAGCATTAATGCTGATGAAAATTTTAAAATCGCCACTGCCTATCATTTAAAGACCTTGCCAACCCTGATGTTGTTGCAGCAGGGGGAGGTGCGCGATCGCATTGAGGGCTTCCGCGAGCGGGATGAGTTGGAACAGGCTCTGCAACGCCTGTTGTAAAGCTTTTGGGTTGTGGGCTGAACAGGTTGTCTTAGGGCTTGGGCGGCAAAAAATAGAGATGCATTGTCTGAGAGGTTGTTTGAGAAAGACATCTAGCTGTAGCAGGATGAACGATCATGCTGCCAAAATTAACGGGATGCCGATGTTTCATAGCTAGTTGAGGTCTCAAATTTGACGTCTGGCCGAATGCCCAAGCAACCTCTGAGCTAATTGCTCTGGGAAGATTGAGTTCTCGGGGCAATCTCTCTGGAGATCTTGCTGGAACGAGCCACACCAGGAGGCCCGTAATCGTGACATTGTCATTTCTCGATATGTCACCTAGATTTTGACTTGATCCTAGAGATAATCCCTTGGAGTGATGGGCTTTATCTTCTCTGTGTAGAATGAGAGGGATTTGCCCGAGACCCAGTTCTAGCGGATCTGAACCAGAGCCGAGGCCAAGTAATGGAAATTCTGTACGACTACGCATGGCTGATTCCAGTCCTGCCGCTGTTCGGTGCGATGTTGGTTGGCATTGGACTGTTGTCGTTCAATGATGCAACCAACAAGTTGCGCCAGGTGAATGCAATTGTCATTCTCACCCTCATGGGGGCAGCTGCAACCCTTTCTTTTGCCCTCTTGTGGAGCCAGACCCAGGGGCATGAAACCTATCTGCGGACCTTTGAATGGGCCGCTGCGGGTGATTTCCACCTGTATATGGGCTACACCGTCGATCATCTAACAACTTTGATGTTGGCGGTGGTCACCTCGGTGGCCCTGTTGGTGATGATCTATACCGATGGCTACATGTCCCATGACAAGGGGTATGTTCGCTTTTATGCCTATCTCAGCTTGTTTAGTGCCTCCATGTTGGGCCTGGTTCTAAGTCCCAACTTGGTTCAGGTCTACGTGTTTTGGGAGCTGGTGGGCATGTGCTCCTACTTGCTGATTGGCTTTTGGTACGACCGCAAGGGCGCTGCCGATGCCTGCCAAAAAGCCTTCGTCACCAACCGTGTGGGTGACTTTGGTTTGCTGCTTGGCATGTTGGGCCTCTATTGGGCTACGGGCACCTTTGAATTTGACCTCATGGGCGAGCGCCTGGAGTCGTTGATTTCTTCGGGAGCCCTAAGTGCTGGACTGGCGACTATTTTTGCCATCTTGGTTTTTATGGGACCTATGGCCAAATCGGCTCAGTTCCCCCTCCATGTCTGGTTGCCTGATGCGATGGAAGGTCCGACCCCCATCTCCGCCTTGATTCACGCTGCAACGATGGTGGCTGCGGGCGTGTTCCTGGTGGCTCGCATGTTCCCCGTGTTTGAGCAGCTACCCCAGGTGATGAACTTCATCGCTTGGGTGGGAGCCATCACGGCATTTCTTGGCGCTACCATCGCCCTGACCCAAAACGACATTAAGAAAGGCCTGGCCTATTCCACTATGTCCCAGCTGGGCTACATGGTTCTAGCCATGGGCGTTGGTGCTTATACCGCTGGCCTGTTCCACCTGATGACCCATGCCTACTTCAAGGCCATGCTGTTCCTGGGCTCTGGCTCGGTGATTCACGGGATGGAAGAGGTCGTGGGCCATGATGCGGTTCTGGCCCAGGACATGCGCCTGATGGGCAATCTGCGCAAGTACATGCCTGCCACATCACTGACCTTCTTGGTGGGCACCCTAGCAATTTCAGGCATTCCGCCCTTTGCAGGTTTCTGGTCTAAGGATGAAATCCTGGGGGCGACTTTCCAAGCCAACCCGGTGCTGTGGCTGATTGGCTATGCTACGGCTGGCATGACAGCGTTCTACATGTTCCGCATGTATTTCATGACCTTTGAAGGTGACTTCCGAGGGA
This sequence comes from uncultured Pseudanabaenaceae cyanobacterium, assembly GCA_938021205.1. Taxonomy (GTDB): domain Bacteria; phylum Cyanobacteriota; class Cyanobacteriia; order PCC-9006; family JAAUQQ01; genus JAAUQQ01. Next base: position 7,884 of record CALIGI010000186.1, on the reverse strand, counting down.
CGGATACAGCGATCAAGGGCCAGCTGAAGGCTGAAGCTGCGGGCATTTTTGCCTTTGGTCCCGGTGCCATGCAGAAGCAAGAGCTTGTTGCAACGGCTGATGATGGACACGATGAACATGGCGACCATCACCATGCGTCGGAGCCCCATGAGTCACCTATTACGATGACGCTGCCGCTGATGCTCCTAGCGATCCCAGCTGCGCTGATTGGTTTGATTGGTACGCCCTTCGCCAATAAGTTCGAAGCGTTCATCTTCCCGCCCAATGAAGTCATTGAAGCGGCCCATGAGGTGGACTTGATGGAGTTCTTGATCAACGGCGGTAGCTCTGTGGGCATTGGCCTGATTGGCATTACCCTGGCTTCGTTGATGTACCGCACGAAGAAGATTGATCCTGCTGCGATCGCCAAGCGCTTTGAACCCCTGTACTGGCTATCCCGCAATAAGTGGTACTTGGACGATATCAACAACCTGTTGTTTGTCCAGGGCAGCCGTCGTCTGGCCCGCCAGGTGCTAGAGGTGGATTCCAAGGTTGTGGATGGTGTGGTCAACTTGACCGGCTTCGTAACTTTGGTGACGGGCGAAGGTCTCAAATACTTTGAGAATGGCCGCGCTCAGTTCTATGCGCTGATCGTTTTTGGGGCAGTCTTAGGCCTCGTTGTGGTCTTTGGGGTGACCTAGTAGACTCTCGGTTTTATCCCGAGCTGCGATGATGGGGCGATTCCGGTTCGTCCGATTTGTTCTCATTCGTATGTAAAAGCCCCCTGTCACCATTGGCAGGGGGCTTTTACATACGAAAAATTAGGAGATTTTGCTGAACAAATCACTTACATTTCATTGGGACTACAAACTAGACCGTCAGCGATAGCTGAGATGGCCTTCCGTGCAATTACCCAAAATAGCCTTGTTCTCAGAGCTATTAGAAAATCTTTCGCCGTAATGTTTGGGTGATTCTGTAGATGGAGAAACCCATTACCCCGGAATAAGCTAGAACCACAGCTGAATCTACAGCTGCCTTTGCTGCTCCATTGGCTTTTGAGACTATTGATATGAACGCCGTCCCTAGGACTTTTTTAAGCCCTCGCTTCTGCTTTTCGGTGACGCCTGTTGAGGCTCAGTCTGATGACCTTTCCATGATCACTTCCGCAGGATATTCCCAAGGTGCGGGTCCGGTCAACGCGAGCGATCGCCCCCAGATTGAGAAGGGGCACTGCTCCTCCGGGGATGATGCCCCTGCTGTAGATAAGTTGGCGACCTTGAAGGGTGAGATCCCTGGGGGAGCTGATACCATCACGCAGAGGCCTTGTTTTCGTTTGGATTTAACCGTTCCCTACGGTCATATTTTGTTCTAGCCTGGATGATTCCTGAATCAAGATAATTCAGGCTCCCTTTTTTGCTCGGAAAGTATTCTCCTGCATGAATTATTTAGGCTAGGAGGGCTTGCTCCATTCTCGGGCCGTATAAATTGAAGCGGAACTTAAAGGTTCTCTGAGGCTGTCCCTTTGGTTTCGACCAGGTTCTACGATTGGGCCAGCCTTATTCTTTTTCTCTGGCTTATTTGGGTTGCTCCTAATCGTGAGCAATTCTAGCTTCCTCTTATTGTCTTTAATCTACTGAGTTCTATGGCAAGTATTACGTTGGCTGGCAGCTCGCCCACTTATACGGAGAACTCTGTTGCAATCGCGCTTGATGCCACTGCTCAGTTTGATGCTTCGGGCTTGCCTGCTAGTCTTGCGGGGTATGAACTGACTGTTGCTATTACTAGCGGGGGCTTGCCGTCAGACCGGCTGGGTATTGGAGGGAGTACAGTGACCTTGGATGGTCGCATTATTAAGGTCAATGGTCAGGAAGTCGCTACGTTCAGTGGTGGGATCGGTGTTGAGGCTTTCCAAGTCCTGTTTAGCAATAATGCGGATGCTGCCGCAGTCCTAGCAGTATTGCGTTCCATTCGCTATGAAAACTTGTCAGATAGCCTGGTCGCTGGCGATCGCCAAGTGGCTGTTTCCCTTGGGGTTTCAGGTCAGACAGTGGTAGCCCCTGTGGTGAAGACCGTGGCAGTCGCTGGAGTAGACGATCTGCCCACTATTTCTCAAACGTTGACCCTGTACGACGGCACGACTGGCAGGAGACCAGAGCAGTCAGGCGCTGCTGTGGGTGGCCCCTGGTTGTCATATATTGATCAATTTGAAGCTTTAGGGTCGGGCTCCATTGATGCGGTTGCTGATGCCAATGGGACTGTCTTGACAACAGACTTGGCGATCAGCGGAGGCTTCAGTAACTATCAGGTTGGAATTGGCTTGGGAAGCGTTTCACTGACGCCAGTCAATAATCAATTCCCCAATTTGGACCGAAACTTGGGCTATACCTTCTCGTTCTCGGGGCAGGTTTTGTCTGAACAGAGAAGCAGTACTGCCAATAAGAATAATGATGGTAAGGATGACCGAGCAGGATTTAGCTTGCTCTTACTCAGTCAAGATCAACGTGGGATTGCGCTTAACTTTTTCGAAGATCGCATCTGGGCCCATGAAGATGGTTCAACTCAAAGCGATCCTTCCCTAGAACCCGATTCTGATCCTCCCAGCGATTTTCGGACGCTATTTACCCAGGTAGAAGGGGTGGATGTTGATACGACTCAACTTAATCGCTATGACGTTACGGTTAAGGACGACTTATATCAGCTCTCATCCAATGGTGTAGCTATTCTTCAAGGAAACCTAAGGGACTACACAGGGTTTGAGCCGCCGACAGTGACGGTTCCATTCTTGGGAAATATTTCTCTGCCTGACTTTAATGAGTTGCCGAGTTTGGTCTTTTTAGGGGATTTATCGCCTTCGGCTGGAGCCAGTACTCGCATTTCTGAGATCTCGGTCAGTACTCCCGACAGTAATCCGACGATTACTGTCGATTCAGGGAATGTGCTGGCCTTCCCTGAGCTTCTCCTCAATGACCTTGATGGGGAAACCGTCGCAACCAGTGTCACGCTTACGGTTGAACGGGGAAGTTTTGCTCCCAGTAGCAATGCCAACTTGGTGCTCACCCCCGCTGATCTGACTGGAGGAGGGGGGCGATTACAGATCACAGGGGCTCTCAACGAGATTAAGTCTTATCTGAGTGATTCATCTCGTTTGGGCTATCAACCTGATCCGAGTTTTAGTGGAGCGGTGCCCATTGCAGTGGCCTTTGATCAGCCCACATCTCCGCGAACCGCTGGCAAGCTGGATTTTAATCGAGATGGTTTTAGTGATTTGCTCTGGTACAACCAGGCGACTGGCAGTACGGCCTATTGGTCTATCCAGGAGGTCTCTGCTAACGAAGGTGCCGTTTCTAGAGGGTTTCTGACTGATGTGCCGCTGCTCACTGATTGGGAAATTGTGGGTACAGCAGATTTCGATGGTGATGGGCAACAGGATATCTTTTGGCGCAACTATAATACGTTTCAAAATGCGGTTTGGCTGATGGATGGCGATCGCCGTGAGTCCAGCCAATTTTTGACGACCAACAATAGGTTAGCCTCGTCCGAATGGCGCATAGAATCAGTGGGGAATTTTGATCAAGATGCCGACTTAGAGTTCATCTGGCGTAATTCTCGCTCAGGAGCGATGGCCCTATGGGAACTCAATGGAGCAGACTTTGCCGAAGCAAAATTTCTTGACTTAACCGTTCTAAACCTGGGTCCACTGGGCGTTTTAGCAGATTTTAACTGGCAGATTGCTGCGAAGGCAGACTTTGACGGCGATTCAATTGATGAGCTGATTTGGCGTAATGCTGTCACTGGGCAAAATGCTGTTTGGAGAATGAACGGCTCCGTTGTACAGGCTTCTACTCTGTTGCCTAGCTTAGCAGCAGCAGATTGGGATATTGTCGGTGCTGCTGACTATACTCGGGACAATAAGATTGATTTGGCTTGGCGCAATAATATCTCGGGTGCCAATGCGATTTGGGAGATGGATGGATTTTCTAAGATTAGCTCTACTTTCATACCTCAATTAAGATCCACGGATTGGATTGCTGTAGGGACCTGATGCTACGGGATGAGGATGGGCTCGGTGCAAAGCGAAGCAGCCGACTCCTTCAAAAAATCCCCCTTGTGGTGCCTGAGATTGCCGAAAGCAAAGGGAGAGGGGCTAATTTAATGTTTGTTTCTAACTTGCTCAGAAACTTCTTAGGGACTTCCTATTTCTAAACCACCCTGAAATCTTGCCATTTCTAACCTGAGTTCGGCAGCCGACAAACCGACCTCATCCCCTAACCCCTTCTCCTAAGGGAGAAGGGGAACCGAACGCCAGCAGGCTGTTTCCAGAGCCTTTCAGGTTCCCCTCTCCCCAGGGAGAGGGGCTAGGGGTGAGGGCAAGCTCTGCTCCGTCGAATTCATCAGATATGGCTCAGCAGTGCAAGGTTCATAGGCTGACAGGGGAGGATCAAATCCTTGGAGCTCCCTTAAGGCTTCAGGGCTGATTTCGTTAGGTTTTCCATCATTTAAAATCCTTTGAAGGGTGAAAAATTGCCTTTCAAAAGCTTCCGTAAAGCCTCAGGGTTTCGGTGTTTCCACCCGTAAAACCGAATAGATGGCCATTGGTACTGCAAATATTTACTGAGCTAGTGCTGGGTAAAACCGATGGTTAGCTATCTATATTCTATTCTGTTCGGAGAATTTCCCATGGGCGTTGCTATTCCTGCCATGATCATTATCATCATGGTTTTGACCCGAGGCGTGATGACTGAAGATGCTGATGCCTAAGCTTTTCTATTTGAATCTGTTGCTTGTTTGTTACTACTAATGTGACCAGGGGGAAACAACCTTCACAGGTCTAGAGTGACACTTCTACGATCGCCTCCAGGTCAACTGCAAACTGTTCTCTTGTTTGTTCGTTTTGGCCTCGGCAGCGGTTAAAAAAGTTGCAGCGATCGCAGGTCTGACCCAGAGGAACTTGGGGCAATGCTTTTCCTTGTTTGTATTGCTCCATCCACTGGTTGAGTTGAGTGGTTTGCTCGATGATTTCCTGGCGAATCTGTTTATGTTTCTGTTGACTATACGTAAGCTGTAGTGACTCTGGCTGACTATTGCTATCTTTCCCGCGTACAAACCAGTAGGTCATAGATACCTGTTCCGGTTTGTAGTTGCTGGTTTCGACGAGTCCAAAGCAGTAGAGCTTGGTTTGCCAATCCTGGGCCAAGGTTTGCGCCTGGATGGGTTTGGGATAGGTTTTCCAGTCTAGGATTTGGGCTTGTTCTGCTTCGCGAATGAGCAGGTCGTAAATGACGCTGAAGCTATGGCCACCCAGGCTAAAGCTGCGCAGATGTTCGCTGTCGTACTGGGCTCCTGGGCTGGGGGCTAGGAGCTGAGGATTGGCTTGATGCAGGGCTTCGAAGGCTTGGCGCATGGCCGCTTGGCCATTTAGCAAGGCCCCTAGCGGCAGTTGAAGCTGGGCTTGTTGCATCAGCAGGTGGAAGCGATTGCCCCAGTCGAGGCTGTTTTGCAGGGTTTCTGTGGGAGGCGGTGCTAGCTGTTCCAGGATGCTGTACTGAAATTTTCGAGGGCAACTTTCCAGTAGGCTGAGGAGCCCTTGGGAGAGGCGAAGCATTACACAGTATTGGGGTAAGTGGGGAAGGGAAGAATCGTTTTTTTTCTCCATAACCTGCCTGAATCTAAAGATGCTCCTCCAGAATTGACGTTAGAAGGTTAGGGGGTAGAGCAGGTATTGGGTAAAGAAGAGAATCCAGATGAATTGGTAGAAGAGGGTGATACTACGGCGCTGTTGGAGGTTGACGCGCTGACTGAGGAGCCAAAAGACGCCCAGAGGGACGAATTGGCAGATGATAAGGAGTGGCAGTTTGTCTGGGGTTAGGACTGTGCTAGCTGCGATCGCCATCCCCCCATAACAAGCTGTAATAACCCAGCGGGCGAGGTTGAAGATCCGTCGGGCACCAAGGCGCAGGGTGAAGGTGGAGATGTTGTATTGGCGATCGCCTTCCATGTCGGGAATGTCTTTGAAGATGGCGATGGCGAAGGTGAAGACCAGGACAAATAAGGTCAGGGCGATCAAGCTGGGCGGCAACGCAAATTTTCCTACGAAGTGCCAGAACAAGCCCAGGTTCACGATCACGCCGCGCACGGTGAAGATGCAGACCGAAGCCCAGAAGGGAAATCGCTTGAGGCGAAAGGGGGGGAGGGAATAGGCTGTGCCGATGGCGAGGCTAATGGCAACGGTGGCTAGGAGCCAGGGACTCTGGGGGAGTGCAAAGAGGGCGATCGCTAGGGCCGCTATACCGGTAAAACTGACAATACCTTGCCCTTGGCTGCGAGAAAATTCTCCGGATGCCAGGGGGAGATGGGGCTTATTGATGCGATCGATGGCGACATCGGTGAGTTGATTGAGCCCAACGATATAAACGTTGCCACAGAGACAGGCGATCCAGGCCCAAAGGAAAATGCTGAAGTTTTGGGAGCCACTTAAGAGGAACAGGCTGAGGGTGCTGCAAGTTGTCCCAATGATGGTGTGGGGTCGGCTAAATTTCCATAGGGCATAGAAACGTTGGCCGGGGCTAAGGGAGCGAAAGCGTGAGGGTTGGGCTGTCATCCTGGCAAGCTGCGAGTATTGCGAATGCTGTTGTTAGGCTAGCGATTGGGAGGAGGCCGAATGTTAGCCCTTCTGCGAACCGTGACAAACTGATGTACTCCGCAGCATCTTGATAAGTTGCGACATTCAAATACATGAAATGTCGTCTCAACATGGAGGTTGAGAACTGTACTTTACAAAAATCAGTTCTATTACGGCTGTGACGGCAGGTTTTTCTCGGTGAAGCTACTATATGAGCAAGCGCTTGCGGAATTTTCTTCAGTCAAACTGTAGTAAATCCACAGAGGCGAGCAACTGCCGAAGCGGGGAGCTTTCCCACTGCATATCTGAGCAATATTGTTCGGTTTGGTTCGCTTCAATCTGTTGCATCGCTTCTCCCACTACACCGCTGTGTAAGCAGTGGATTAATGCTCCATTGAGTACCTCTCTCAGGAGGTACATTGTCATATGCCAATGCTCGCAATTTTTGCCATTTTTGCCATTGTTTTGACTCTGACCGCTTCTGAGTCCACAAAGCCTGAGACTGAGCCCTCCATTACGCCTTCTCAAGGCGATGATCCCACGGACCTACTGGCTCAGGCATTGGAGTCTTATCTCAAGGATAAGAAGAAGCCTTGAAGTTAGAATGTTTGCTTGCTTTACTCCGGAGAGCTGGATTGTTCGTTGTCTCTCCCAGAAACGGAGTAGGGTTGTTTTAAATCGTGACTGTGAAATAAAGAAAACTCACCTAATGTTGTGAGGGTTATTCCCCGGAAGTCCTACTTTCGGGGAAATTGTATTTTAAGGTGGCGTGCTAGAGGCGGTAGAGCCATCGAACTGTTTTCAAATAAAGTGGCTAAGGTTCAGGCTTGAATGGAGAAGCAAGGTACTCGGGTGGCGATCGGGTTGGGCAGTAATTTGGGAGCATCGCAGCAGATTTTACGAGATGCTTTAGCACAGCTCGCAGTGGTGGATGGTGTGGCTTTGGAGGGGGTTTCTTCTTTCTATGGCACGAAGCCTATTGGTCCACCCCAGCCGGATTATGTCAATGCCTGTGTTGTTGTGAAGACAACGCTTTTGCCTTCTCGTTTGCTGGCTGGTTTGCAGGATATTGAGCAGGACTTCGACCGGGTGCGATTGGAGCGCTGGGGGCCGAGGACGTTGGATTTGGATATTTTGTTGTGGGGCGATGAGGTGATCGATTTGCCGGAGTTGCAGGTGCCCCATCCGCGTATGGCGGAGCGAGGGTTTGTGTTGGTGCCGTTGGCGGAAGTTTTGGTGGAGATTGCGGTGGATTGGCGGCATCCGTTATTGGGGGGAGCGATCGC
>CALIGI010000185.1 GCA_938021205.1 uncultured Pseudanabaenaceae cyanobacterium | reverse complement strand
CACTAGTTATCGGTACGGCAATACCTATCGCTAGTGTCTCGACCGTTTCAGTCTCTACTAGAGGAACATCCCCATGTCTCATTTCAGTACCCTCCGCACCAAAGTTTCTGATGCGGTTGTCTTGACCAGCTCCCTCAAGGATCTGGGCATCCAGGTGGAAACCAACGCCAATGTCCGTGGCTACCACGGTCAGCAAGTTCGCGCTGACATCGTCGCCGTTCTAGAAGGCGAGTATGACCTCGGCTGGTCTCGCAATGCCGACGGTTCCTTCGATCTGATTGCAGATCTCTGGGGTGTTGCTAAAAAGCACAACCAAACTGAGTTGATTAATTCGATCAATCAGAAGTATGCGGTGAACAAGGCCCTGTCCGAGGTGACCCAGCCCGGCTTGCAGAATGCCACTGTCAAGGTGATGGTCAACGCTTAGTTTGCTCTCTTCCTATCTGGTTTCAAGCTGTACGGGTTGCCTTTCGGGGTGACCCGTTTCTTCTCGCTGGGGTTGCTTTGCAAAAGCTTTTTATTCGAGAATGGGTCGTGGCTTGGCTGTTTGAGCGCCAGTTGGCTAAGGCTTTGGAGTTTCGTGCTGGGAGTTGGGAAAATCATCTTTGGGGGGCTTGGCGATCGCCTGACTCCACCTCCATTTCATGGGCCTGTTACATCATCGTCTGAAAAATCGAGCTGAAGAAATACCATGCTCACTGCTAATTGACTTGGAATGATGTGCAATTTGCTTCCTGGACGGGATTCCTAGAGTTATCATCTTCTTGGGTTTGACGGCTAGTCACATCTCTGGCTCAAGCTCTTCCCGCGCCTGTACGTCTTCTTTGAGTTTGTCTTTCATGCAACCTGAGACCATCGCAGCGTTGTCACCCCTGTTTCAGGCGGCCAATCCTAAAACCCTTGAATGGCTTTTACCCACAGCGGTGGAGCATGAGTATCCTTCGAACCGTGCAGTGCTGATGGAGGATTCTTGGGGTAATGCAGCTTATTTTATTTTGTCCGGTTGGGTGAAGGTTCGACGACTTGCGGGTGACAGCGCCGTAACCATTGCCGTGCTGGGCAAAGGCGAAGTGTTTGGGGAGATGGCGATTCTCGATGAGTCGCCCCGCTCAACGGATGTGGTCTCCTTGTCTCCGGTGCAGGTGCTCAGTATTTCCGCCCCTAATTTTGTCCAGACGTTGCTCACCGATCCGCAGTTGCAATATCGCATGTTGCAGATGATGGGCAAGCGCCTCAAGCAGATGAATGGCCGCTTTCAATTACAAAATCAGCCCTCGTTTATTCGCTTAGCTAATACGCTGGTGGAGCTTGGCACCAAGTACGGTTCTAAGAACAATGGCACGGTTGAGATTTTTAATGTGCCGTTTACGGATCTCGCCAATATCAGTGACATCAGCGTTGAGGATGCTGCCAAAATAATGGGTAAGTTTAGCGAGCGGGGCTGGATTGGGATTGATTCAGAGCGTCACATTATTAAGCTGACTGGTTTTCTACAATTGCAGAAGATGCTGGAGCGATAGATGCGATCGCGCTACTCAGAGAGTATTCTTTCTGGCTTGGTTTGGCTTGAACTTCAAATCAACAAAAAAGCGAGTCCTTTGGGAGACTCGCTTTTTGCTTGGGAATGACGGCTAGGGCAATGCAGCCTGTGTTGCCAGAGAGTTATTGAGCAAGTTTGATGCCAATCACGCTGCCTTTGAAGTTATAGGAATTGCCTTCTAGTTCAAGGGTTGTGCCAATTTTTACCTTACTTTTACCCAGGATGACTTCTCCATCCTTCACTTGGGCATCGCCACCCAGGGTCATGCGCACGTTGGCGCTGTACTTGCTCTCAGGGCGGGGGTCTTCAACAGCTTTGAGAGTGCCATCGGGTTGGGGAGCGATTACGGTGCGAGGCTCGCGAACCGCAGAAATTACATCGATGGTGCCGTAGGGCTCGTTGCGGATGATGATGTCCGTTTTCCCATCTTCGTTGAACTGAGCGATGAGGGCATCGGGGTCGGCAACGGTGAGGCCTCGCACCAGCATGTCGACCTCAACGGGCTGGGTTTCCACGCCAATTTGGGCAACGGAGCCGCCAGTGCCGGGAAAGAGAAAAATCCCTCCCAACACCATGAGGATGACGAGGGCTGCGCCCAGGTCTAGCAGGCTGACTTTGCCAAATAGGCGACCTTTGGAGTCGAGAATTGCCATGGCGAATGCCCCGTCGAGCGAGGAATGGTTGATAGATCGTGATGATTCTACAGGCCTGGGGGTCGTTACGGTAATCCTGGCAGGATGGCGGTTGGGGGAGCTGTTCACCCTGTTGGGCTTGAGTGGGGCGGTGGATTGGTAAAAAGAAAGGTTGCAGATTGGAGCGAAATGGCCCGATCTTTGATGAATTTCGCGAAAATAGAAGTAGCTTTTAGCTTGGATTGGGCACCTTGGCCGGGCGATCGCCGTCTTGGGGCATATGAATGGCAGCTATTCCTGCTGTTGACTGCTAACGCTAGGAGTGAGTCGTTGGGTTGGTCCTGTCTACCACTGCGATTCTGCTCTCTTCCCAGCTTTCGAAGACTCTACTGTGAGACCTGATGATGAAAATATTTTTGTCCAAGAAGCTTTCTTCCCTGCGCCATTCCAATGGCGTGAGGCATCGGGTGGCCCTCGCTTTAGCAGGCCTAAGCCTTTCCACAGGTTTGTCAGTGGGTGTCGCGACCTCGGCGGAGGCGTTCTCTTGGCGAGACTTGCTGCGGGGAGGAGTTCGCATTGTCCAGGGCGTGCAGCTATCTAATATGTCTCCGAAGCAGGAGATGGCCTTGGGCAGCCAGATCAATGATCAACTGCTGCGCAGTGAGTTGAAGCTGTATGACGATGACCCCGAGCTGGTGGCTTACATTAATGACATTGGTCAGCGCTTGGCGGAAGAAAGCGATCGCTCCGAACTGGAGTACAGCTTCCAGGTTGTAGATAGCGACCAAATTAACGCCTATGCCACTGTGGGTGGCTACACCTACATCACCACGGGGTTACTCAAGCTGGCACGTAATGAAGCTGAGGTTGCTGGCGTGATGGGCCATGAGATCGGTCACATTGAGGGTAAGCACCTCGTGACCCAAATGGCGCGGGAAGCTTGGCGATCAGGCCTGATGAGCGCCGCAGGCGTGGATCGCAACCGCGCGGTGCAGATTGGCGTGGAACTAGCGGTGCGTCGCCCCCGAAGCCGCGAGAATGAATATGATTCTGATTTAAGGGGCTTGCGCATCATGCGAGAGGCTGGCTATGCCGAGGCGGGGATGGTCTCTTTCATGAAGAAGCTGGCAGAGAAGAGCGGGGGCAGTGCACCGCCAACTTTCCTGAGCACTCATCCCCATGGCAATGACCGTGTGGTGGCCCTGGAGCAAAATCTCTCAGAGGAGAGCCTGGGAGATGAGGGGCTGGACAAGGACGACTACTCTCAAAAAATTAGCGTTCTAGGTCCTCGGGAGGCTGAATAGCCCAGGTTGGAAAGTTAGGTTTGGACTTGCCGTTGATTGCTCTTGCTGAGCTCATCAATTGCATATTTGAGTCAGGGAAATAGGTAAAGGGGGCGATCGCAAGTCAGCGATCGCCCCCCTTTTTGTTCTACTCACATGACAGTCAAGTCTCTTACTAATGTTGAGGGGTTAGACGCGGCAGGCCAGACTTTACCTTATTGGGATTTACCTTCGTAACCACCTCATCAAAAGGCAGCACACGCTGCTGCTTAAGATCAAAGACATTGACTTGATAAACCTTCCACTGGTCAATATCCACGGCGGTTAGCCAGCCACTCCGAGGGTGGTAAGCCCCCGTATCAATATCGAGCCAGCCCTGACCCTGGGCCAGTTCCCCTGGGGCAACACCAGGCAGGGTGAAGGTAATGGTATGGCCCGTAATCACCAGTTTGTTGAGAAAGTACGGCTCGTGAATGCTGTGAAACTCCTCACGAATCCAGCAAAGCTCGTTAGCCGTTTGCATTGAGAGAGGCACATGGGGATTTAGGCCTGCATGGACCAGCCAGGCATCGCCCAGGTCCTTGTAGAGCGGCAATTCTCGAACCCACTCTAGGTGCTCTAGGAGCTGGTCCCAGTCACGGTAGCTGGCGATGGTGTTGTTGCCGCCGCTGTGGAGCCAAGACTGGAGAGAGTTGGAATGCCCTGCTTTGGGGAAAGACTGGAGCAGCATCTGTTCATGGTTACCCAGCAGGCAATGGAAATGGTGAAAGCGCACGAGGTCAATGACATCTGCACTGCGGGGGCCGCGATCAATGAGGTCTCCCAAAAAATAGACCTGATCATCGCCGCCAGGTGCGACCTGATCCAATAGAGCCACCAGGCCATCGTAATGGCCATGGACGTCACCGATGATGATGCGGCGGTGAGAAGGGGTTGCCATGGAAGAGTAACTCAGATGTCTGTCTGGAGCGGTTTGGATGAAGCCGATGGGGGAAGGCCCGAAATGAACAAGCTACCTATCGCCAAAAAAGCAGCCTATGGGCCGTAGCTTCACTCTTCGATTACAGCCGCTGGCTTAGTGGATCTGAATCTGTGCCACTACGGAATATTGATGTGGGCGATCGCCTGCATTGGGAAGATCTACGGGGCTTGCAGCGATCCGATTCCAGGCCCAAAATGGCAAAACGCGATGTCCCAATAATTCTGGGACATCGCGTCTATAGGGGTTGATTTTGCGAATGATGACTGGCGGTGAGTACGCCCTGTCAATCACGGAGACAGGATTCTATCTGGTTGATGTTTATTGGCTAAGGGCATTGAAGAAGCGTTGGAGCTGAGTTAAGAAGCCAGCTTTAGCTGGACGAGGAGCATTGGCATCTTCTCCATTATCACCACTGGCCAGGCTCATAAACAGGTTGTCGATGGTTTCACTACTGGGCCGTTCGGGGTAGTCGGCAATTTTCTCGTAGCTGTCTTCTTTCTCTAACCAAATCTGCCATTCGCCGGGGTAGCAGCGGAAGAGGGCTGCTGCATCAAGGGGGCGGATGTAGTAGCAGGATTCGATTTGGCTGAGGAAGCGATCGCGCAACTGCCGCCCCGCATAGCCAATGCCGATGGTGGCTACGTCTTCTAGGGCGGGGTTGAGGAAGATGACGGGGCGATCGCCTGCTTGTTCACAGAGCTTCTCGACTTCTCGCACTTCCACAGAAGAAGGCTCTACGAAGATAAATAGCTCCTCATCCTCTTGAATTGCAGCATTCATATCGCTGATGCCGCGAATGGCAAATTTGGTCTCCCCCCAGTCTCGGCGGGCTAGGGCTGCCGATCCAGCATCGGGGAAGAATACGCGGAGGCGATCGCCGTAGTCTTCAAAGCCCGCAATGAAGTCCTTCGCGATGGGCTGAACTTTAATTTCAGGAATTTTTAGCTCAACTTGGATGCGAGTTAGGCCTACATCCAGGGCACTTTTTGCGGCAGTCAGGGCCTGGGTAGCTGCTTCAGCATTGTCGTTGGGGAGAGGGACGGATGCAGGTTGAGAGGTCATGAGCTATGGATTGCAGGCTGTTGCGTTCTGCTTATCCTACGTTGAAGGGGGCTGTTGCTGCGCGCTGGGAGCCGTCTAGTGGCAGTGATTGAATTGAGCAATACATCCTCTGCTTCGGTCTTGCTGGGATGATCACGATTCTTAAGGAAATCTGTACTTCTCTCTTTACGAATAGAGATGAATCGAAATTCTCTTACATCTTATGCCGATTTTTATATACAAATCCTAAGAAAAGGTAATGCCGAGCGCTGGCTGGCCAAACTGGATTGGTGGGCAGAGTTGGTTCTTCGTGTGAGCGTTGAATCTCTGAGTTCCTTGTTGTTGTGAAGCGCAGGTTAGAGGTCATGTCGCCAACATTGTTGCGGAAGGTTTGGAGCACGATTGATTGTTCTGCCACGACAGCTTTGATGCGGTTGAGTGATGGGGAGATGGCCCAGGCGCTTGTGGAGCATATGGCAGGGTCCTATTCGCTGAGCTCGGAGGAGTCTTCGCAGATTAAGAGCTATGTTTCGCAGAAGGCCTCGCTGATTCGGGATGTGGCGTTGCGCTGAGGTGGTTTGCGGTGGTTTG
>CALIGI010000184.1 GCA_938021205.1 uncultured Pseudanabaenaceae cyanobacterium | reverse complement strand
TGAGGTTGCGGGGCCAAGTCCGCATGTTTGGTATTTCAGGCCTGCCCATCGATTCACTCCTTTGAGGCGATCGTAAACGCGTGAATTAGTTCTCTGACGGATAACTACTTATTAGCCGGAATTTTTCCGTATATCACCTCTAATCAAGGGAGATAGCCAGAATCTTTCCGTATATTCCCAGAAGTACATCAGAATTATTCTGAATATCATGCTGCTCAGGGTGATCTACCGAACTTTTCGGGCTATCACGCTGCCATGCAAAAACCTCCAAAGAAGCTTCTCGTAAGGGTTCGAGAGGTAATTCGCCTCAAACATTATTCTTATCGTACAGAGAAAACTTACGTTCAGTGGATCCGTCGCTACATTCTGTTTCATAACAAGCAGTATTCCTTGAATACAGCGTCAATTCTGGCAGTGAGAAATTAAACTAGTAGCAGTGTCATCCCGCTTAACGATGACGATCCCCTAAAGCCCCGATCTCCCACCATGCCAACAGCAGCCCCCGTCAAGACTGAATACTCTAATTCATGCTGCCCTTTACGAATCAGACCCCGATTCCAGCCTAATTCTCGTTCAGCGAAGAACTGTCCACCTCGTCCCAATTCATTCACGGTTTTGGCCATGAACTGACGACGGTCTGAACCCTTTAAAAGGGTGGCAGTCTCTTTAAAATAGCGCTTTCATCGAATCCGTTAATTCTACAGACACTTTAAAATCTATCGCTGAAGGGGACTACGCACCATTCTCCCTCAAATTGGATACTTTATTACTGGGAACTCCTTTAGCTGTCTCTAGCCTCAATCAACTGTGCCACTGCCTCTAAGGCTCCGAACAGCTTCGCTAAATTATCAATTGTGTAGTTACCCGTCTCTTTTGTGAATGTATTGAGCACTAGGCGACCAAATTGCCAAAGATTACCATCAGTAACGATGCCATAGACCGGAGAATCAGGATCTTCATTAATTTTCTGAGAGGCAACTAGCTCGGCTAAGCATTGACCCCAGCCGTGCTCAAAATCGTTTTTCTTGGCCTCGACAACCACGACGATGGGCGTTTCTAGGACTGTTTTGCCGAGGTTTGAGCGCTTTGAAAAGATGTAGTCTGGAGTGCCTGACAGGATGGCGTCATAGGCAATGCTTTTCTGGATCCAAAAAGAGTATTTTTGATTGTGCTTTTTGTATAGCTCACGTAATAGCGGTGAAATTATTAGTTCGCTGCGTGATGCCTCTGAGGTGAAAATGTCGATATTTTCTTTGCTGAACTCAAAATCCTCTACAAAGGCTTCAGAAGGCGATATCTCCCTTACTGACAGAAAATCGCTCTCACTATATTTAACTTCATACTTTTTCTGCACTTCTGCAATAGTTTTGAAATCACTAAATGACATTTTACATCTGCCTATTTCAATATTTTTATTTCGCAGACATTAGCTTAAGTTAGCTTTCAGCCAGGCATGTGGCGGTTTTCTGATCTAACTGAATACCCCTGTTGGACGAACTATTGAGCAATTTCGGCTCCAAGCCGAGACAATAAAGAATAAGTTGGCCCTTCTGTTCTCTCAAATGTATATTCTTTTGCGATGCACTCAAAAGTAGAGTCATGAAAGGCCAGAATAAAATGCCTTTTGTCTTCTAAGAAATTCTCTTTGTCATGATATGGATGCACCAAATTTATTCTCTCCAGTGCTCTTAGCTACGAGGAGTTTTCTATCTCGAAGTTTGCATATGGGCGTAATCCATGCTCACAAAGCGGGTGCCCCGAAAACGCTTCATCATTCGGCAGTCCGAATAAATGGGCGTAACAAGAATCAAACCGAACTATAACCGATGGTTCATTACTGCTATCAGTATTTACGATTCGAACAGTTGAGCCATCCCATCCGGGATCATAAGTTTGTGCATAGAAGACGATTGCTATTGAATGCTCTCCTGCAATGACAGCTGGGATTGGCGCACCTACAGATGATTGTGGAATGCCCGTAATCTCCCTCACTCTATCCTTCTCGTCTACTCGATACATGGTTCGACCACCCAGCTATCTATTTGTCGTTAGACGAATTTTTCTGTGTATCACGACCACATAGGCATGATAGCCAGCATTTTTCCGTATATCTCAAGGAGTACATCAGACTTATCTCGAAGATCATTCTACTCAGGGTGAGCTACCGAGATTTCAAGGCTATCGCACTATAATATGCGAATCTCCCAAGAAGCACCTGATGAAATTTCGAAAGGCAAGCCGCGACAAAATCATTCTTAATCGTACAAAGAAAACTGATGTTTAGTGGAGCCGTCGCTACATTCTGTTTCAGAACAAACAGCACTCCTTGAATCCAGCGTCAATTCTGGCAGCGAGAAATTAAAATAGTAACTGTGTCATCCCGCTTAACGATGGCCAGCCCCTAAAGCCCCGATCGCCCACCATGCCAACAGCAGCCCCCGTCAAGACTGAATACGAAGCCGTCATTGGTCTAGAGACCCACTGTCAGCTCAACACCAATAGCAAAATCTTCTCCCCCAGCTCGACGATTTTCGGGGCAGATCCCAACACCCACATCGACCCCATTTGCATGGGTATGCCGGGAACGCTGCCGGTACTGAATGAAAAGGTGCTGGAGTCTTCAGTCAAAATGGGCCTGGCGTTGAACTGCGCGATCGCCCCCTACAGCAAGTTCGATCGCAAGCAATACTTCTATCCCGACCTGCCCAAGAACTACCAAATTTCCCAGTTTGACCTGCCCATCGCCGAGCATGGCCATGTGGAAATTGAGCTGACCGATAACAAAGGCAAGCCGCTGCTGGATGAAAACGGCAAGGCCAAGACCAAGCGCATTGGCGTCACCCGCCTGCACATGGAAGAAGACGCAGGCAAGCTGGTCCATGGCAGCGATGGCCTGGCCAGCGCCACCCATTCCCTCGTGGACTACAACCGGGCTGGTATTGCCCTGATGGAAATCGTCTCCGAGCCGGACCTGCGCACGGGCCGGGAAGCCTCGGAATATGCCCAGGAAATTCGCCGCATCGTCCGCTATCTGGGCGTGGGCGACGGCAACATGCAGGAAGGCTCCCTGCGCTGCGACGTCAATATCTCCATTCGACCCAAGGGCCGCGAAAAATTCGGCACCAAGATCGAAATCAAGAACATGAACTCGTTTAGCGCCATTAACAAGGCGATCGACTACGAGATCAAGCGCCAAACCGAAGCCCTGGAAAGCGGCGACCCCCTCTACCAAGAGACCCGCCTGTGGGACGAAGCCACCCAGCGCACCGTCAGCATGCGCAAAAAGGAAGGCTCCAGCGACTACCGCTATTTCCCCGAGCCCGACCTTGGCCCCATCGAAGTCTCCGTCGAGCAGCGCGATGCCTGGAAGGCTGAGCTGCCTGAGCTGCCAGCCAGCAAGCGCCACCGCTATGAAGCAGATCTAGGCCTCTCCGCCTACGATGCACGGGTGATCACCGATGAGCGAGCGGTTTCGGATTACTTCGAAGCAACCTTGGTCGGTGGAGCCCCCGCCAAGCAAGCCGCTAACTGGGTCATGGGCGATATTGCGGGCCATCTCAATAGCAATGTGGGTCTGTCCATTGCAGATCTACCTCTGAAGCCGGAGATGCTGTCGGAGCTGATCATGCTGATCGAAGACGGCACCATCAGCGGCAAGATTGCCAAGGAAATCCTGCCGGAGCTGTTGGAGAAAGGCGGCTCTGCGAAGAAGATTGTGGAAGCCAAGGGGCTGACTCAAATCTCTGACCCAACTAAGATTGAAGCCATGATTGATGAGGTGATGGCGGCTAATCCTGACAAAGTCGAGCAGTTCCGGGCCGGTAAGACGAAGCTTAAGGGCTTCTTCGTCGGTCAGATGATGAAGCAAAGTGGTGGTCGTATTGATCCGAAGCTGACTAACCAGATTCTCAGCAAGAAGCTGGAGGGCTAAGCAATACCAGCACAGCTGAACAAACAAAAGCCCTTCTGTCGGCCTTGGCAGGAGGACTTTTGTTGTATACCAGATGTTTTTAATACTAAGATTGATTGATTTTTGCTGAACTTAGAGAAAAACCGGCCATAGGGGGTGACACCCCTCACTCTTCTGCGGTAGAAATGTAAATGTAGATGCACCCTGATGATCGGGGGGAGCCACAGCGTGGTTCCCCTTTTTTTGCTTATTTTTAGGTTGGTTTAAAAATTAAGCTGAGCCAGTCGTTTCTGGGTTGAGAGGTTCGTTTGATGGCCAAGCATTCCCGAGCTGAGAAACCCTGCGATCGCTGCACCACCCCAGTCAGCCTTCGCTACCGCTGCCAATACGATGCTTCAGCCCAATGGCAACTGATTTGCCCAAGCTGCTTGGAGACAGTGAGCCAGGACAATCCCCACTATCGCTACGGCGGAACTTGAGAAAGCGCGAAAGAAGGATTAAGGCTGCCATTGAACGCCATAATAGAGAGCAGTACAGGAAATTGGCCTATTCCTGTGCCTGCCTAATGATGGGTGGGATAACTTACGGTTGGAATGAGGGAGTAACACCATGGAAGCGCAGAGCGAAAAGTGGGTCATGATGGCCGAGGATGAGCTGAC
Organism: uncultured Pseudanabaenaceae cyanobacterium; assembly: GCA_938021205.1. Lineage (GTDB taxonomy): Bacteria > Cyanobacteriota > Cyanobacteriia > PCC-9006 > JAAUQQ01 > JAAUQQ01. Next base: position 8,733 of record CALIGI010000184.1, on the reverse strand, counting down.
GCAGTACAGCACCGATGCTCGCAAGATTGAGAAGCTGCGCCGCAAGATGGGTATTTCGGTTCCGCCGAAGCAGCAGTTGGCGATTCGCAAAGATATTCTGGCAGAGATGCCGACGAATCCGGTGTTGAAGGCATTGGAGAAGAACCGTCAGGCTTTTGCGCTGCCGTTTTGGGGTATTGCGGGGTTGGGGCTGTTGTTTGGGATTTCGTTCCATCAGTATCAGGATTTTATTGCGACTTTGAGTTGTGGTGCCTTAGCAATTTATTTGCAGAAGCTCGGTTGGCGGTTGCAGGCACAGCGGCTCATTATTCAGACGGTTAATGATATTGAGAATCGGATGAAGAATCCTGATGTGGATTGATGGGGGGCTTTTTGCTGATGCGATTCTATGGGAAGCTTGCTTTGCAGTTCCTTAGGAATATTGCTTTACGATTCCGTAGGAAGCTTGCTTTGCAATCGCTTAGCAAAGGCCGTTTTTATTGAGAGATTGGGCTGGGTTTGAACGTTGTTGATAAACCTAGCCTACGGTTGTGTTTACAATTTATTTTTTACGGCTATACACGGTCCTACGGCGATTCTGTTAATGATGCTTCCCAACGACAGGAATCTTTTGTGGCTTGCCTTAGAATAGAGCTACTACTCTGCGCTGTTAATTCAGCCTGACGAGCCATGACCTTGCCCCTGCAAGAGAGATACGTCAACTTACTAACTGATTTCGGCTTCAAACGCGTGTTTGGCTTGGAGCCTAATAAGCTGCTGCTCATTGATTTTCTCAATACGCTGCTGCCAAAGCATCACCAAATCCAGACGCTATCCTACAACAGTACCGAGAATCTGGGTAATACGCCTTTGGATCGCAAGGCTATCTTTGATCTCTATTGCCAGGCTAAGAATGGGGAACGATTCATTGTTGAGATTCAAAAGGCCAAGCAAAACTTCTTTAAGGACAGAAGTGTTTTCTATGCCAGTTTCCCAATTCAAGAGCAGGCCCTTAAAGGGGAGTGGAATTTTAAGTTAGCGCCTGTCTATTCAATTGGGGTTTTGGATTTCGTTTTTGATGATCATCAGAATCAGGAAACGATGGTGCATGTTGTGGAACTGAAAGATCAGCACTGCCAAGTGTTCTACGACAAGCTCAAGTTTATCTATGTTGAGCTGCCAAAGTTTGCGAAAACGCTGGAGCAGTTGGAATCTCATCAAGACAAGTGGTTTTACCTGTTGCGGCATTTGCCAGACCTAGAAGGAGAATTACCACCTTTCCAAGATCCGGTCTTTCTTCAGTTGTTTGAGGTTGCAGAAATTGCAAATTTCTCGCAAAAGGAGCAAGTCTCTTATCAAAATAGCCTGAAGTACTATCGGGATTTAAATAATGTCATTGATACATCTTGGCAAGATGGGCGGGACCAGGGGCAGAAAATGTTGATTATTCGTCTACTTGCACGGCAAGTGGGAGCGTTACCGGTTGAGCTTACAGCAACAATTAATCGGTTGCGCTCAGAGCAGCTAGAAGCATTGGCCGATGCACTACTCGATTTTTCGAATCTAGAAGATTTGGAACGCTGGTTACCTTAAATGAGCTTTTGCATTGAGGCGACGGCGCATTTTGCGACGCTGGATTTAGATAAGGGGCCGATTAGTGAGCTGATTTCCCATGTGCATCGCTTAATTCATTTCGAATCGATGCTAGCCCTTGGACTGTGCAGAGCGTGCAGAGCGTGCAGAGTTCAGAGCAGCGCTATCCGAATCTTCGCTACACATACAGGCTTTCTTTTACCTAGGCGATCGCCTTCCCATACGCCCATTCAGGAGGCAGCGAGGGATGCAAGCAATTAACTTTTCTCAGGGAAAACTCAGTCTATTTCATCAGTCCTACGCTATACCGAAAGAAGGTAGGATAAAGAGCCTTAAAACTCAGGATAGGTAGAACTATCTTATTATTCCTCCTCCATCACTTAATGACTTTCTCCTTCTTATGACTATTGCCTCCAGTCGGCTTTCTCGTTTGATTACCATCGCTGGTGTGGGACTGACTAGTTTATTTCTTGCGCTTCCCAGTCGAGCCGAAACATCTCCCCAAGTCGAGACAATCGCTCAAGCCAGTGGCAAGCCTACTATTGCTGCGATCGCAAGCTCTAACCGCTCGTTTGATGTGTTCACAGCTTTAGTTAGCCATGCTGGGTGGACAGGAGCTTTTGATAACCCCAGCAAGTCCTTTACGGTCTTTGCTCCCACGGATGATGCCTTTGGTCGTCTTCCTAAAGGCACGATTGAGCAGCTATTTAAGCCAGAATCGCGGGAGACACTTTATGATGTGCTGTCTTACCATGTGATTGGAGGCAATGTTACCTCTGGAGCACTCTCGAATGGCTCTGTTAAATCCAAAAATGGTCTTCCCTTGGAAATTTCCGTGGGTCAAGGGGTGCAGGTTAATAGCGCCAATGTTGTCCAGGCTGATATTGCAGCCAGCAATGGTGTGATCCATGTGTTGGATAAGGTTTTGATTCCTAATCGATAGATAGCTCCATTGTTGAGAAAGAATCTCTAATAAAAGTAGCAAGTTGGGAATTCTCAACTTGCTACTTTTATTAGTTTGTCCTAGCTGATTCTTTTAATCTGAAAATCAACTCTGCTCCATGCTAGGAACCTTTCATGGCTTGTTTTTTCTCTTTTTTAAAATCCCGTGAACCCGCAGCAGCTAGCTCAGCATCCATGAGAGTACGCCCTGTGGCGGCAAGGTAAACATCGTCAAGGCTCGGACGGGATTGAGCAATACCGAAGGTTGGCAGAGCTGCATCTTTCAAGGCTTGTTGGACGGCACTAAGGGAGTCAGCATTCGGAGAGACAACGAGGTTCAGCGAATTGCCTTGGGCTTCGTTGAGGATGACGTCTTGCACTACAGGGAGTTGCTGAAGCAAGTCTTTGACTTGGTTGGCTTCGGTTTCGGTGGTGAATTCGCGAATGCGCAGGGTGATGCGATCGCCCCCCAATCGATCCTTCAGCTCCGATGGCGTCCCCGTGGCAATGACACTGCCCTGGTCAATAATCGCCACCCGATCCGCCAAAGCGTCGATCTCTTCCAAGTAGTGACTGGTGATCAACACCGTAATCCCCTGCTCCTTTAGCCTACGCAGAAAATTCCAAATCACAGTGCGGCTTTCAATATCCAATCCCACCGTGGGCTCATCCATGACCAGAACACTGGGCTGGTGCAGAAGCCCTGCCGCCAGGTCGAGACGTTTGCGGATGCCACCGGAGTAGCCGCCGGTCTTTTGATCAGCCCAATCGCCAATGCCCATGAGGTCAATGACTTCGTTGACGCGATCGCCAATAACCTTCCGGGGCAAATGATATAGTGCCGCCTGAAGCTTCAACAGCTCCCGCCCCGTCAAAACCTTGTCCAGGGCCACTTCCTGGGCAATATAGCCCAATTGACGACGGGCTTTGCGGGGGGTGGCGATGACATCCAGGCCTTGGATTGTCAGCTTGCCGCTGTCTGGCGTACTCAGGGTGCAGAGGCAACGTAGAGTCGTCGTTTTGCCTGAGCCGTTGGGGCCAAGCAGTCCGAAAATCTCGCCTGTTTCGACTTGGAGGGAGATATCCTGGACCGCTTTCACGGAGCCATAGGACTTTTGGAGGTTTTCGATCAGGACTGCGGGGGCCATGGGCGGGGAAGGAGCTATTGCTTTTGCGCACTAGATCAATTGTAGAGCGGGATTGGAAGCGGGGTGTGAGGGAAAGGGGACGCGATCGCTGAAGTTATCTCTTTATGGGCGAGTGATCAGAGTTAACGCATCACTTCTGTCTTTTGAGCGTTTCGCCATGTTTTCTCCTGTGCTGTTTTTGCATGTGAAGCCCCAAGGAGCCAAGGCTGGCATTCGAGGCGATCGCGTCACCCTGATCGAAACCATCCCCGCATTCAACCGCGTTGAGGTCACCTTTGCCAGCGGTGTTACCGGTTGGGTTGATACCAGCAATGTCATTTTCGACTGGTTCAGTCAACTCACCAGGCTAAGAATCGTCATGTAGGGGCTGGGTTTCTCAGCCCCAAGGGTCTAGCAAAGCAGGGACGGGAAACCCAGCTCCTACCGTAATTTTGAGTTGATTAAATTCGCCTGTCTTAGCTGGAGATGCGATCGCGAATCATCTTCACCACCGCCCGCATCGCCATTGCCTCACCCCCTTCAGGTCGCCCCGGCAAGCTGCGCATATTCCAAGCCATTAAATCCACATGCATCCAGTTCGTCTCCGGCTTGACGAACTCCTGCAAAAACAGCGCTGCCGTAATCGCCCCGCCAAAGCGACTGCTAGAAATATTCGACAGGTCAGCCACCTTGCAATCCAGCATCGAACGGTAAGGCTTATACAGCGGCAACTGCCATAGAGCATCATCCACCGCCTCCCCCGCCGCCAACATCGCCGTCGCACTCTCCTGGTGATTGGCAAATAGCACCGGCAACTCCGTCCCCAAGGCCACCCGCGCCGCCCCCGTCAGCGTGGCAAAGTCCACCACCAACTCAGTCTCCTCGCTAGCCGCTTCCCACAGGATGTCCCCTAGGACCAAGCGACCCTCCGCATCGGTATTGCCCACCTCCACCGTGATGCCCTTGCGAGTCTGGAGAATGTCCGAAGGGCGCATGGCATTGCCAGCAATGCTGTTTTCCACAGCCCCCACCAGCACCCGCAACCGCACCGGCAGGCCCAATTGCATAATCAACTTAGCCGCACCCAGAACCTGAGCCGAGCCGCCCATGTCCTTCTTCATCGCCTTCATGCTGCCGCCGGGCTTGATGTTGAGGCCCCCCGTATCAAAGCAAACGCCCTTGCCCACCAAAGTAATCTTGTGACCCTCCGCAGGCCCCCAATGGAGATCAATCACCCGAGGTGCATCCACGCTGGCCCGGCCCACCGCATGGACCATGGGGTAGTTCTGTTCTAGCAAGTCATCCCCGACGATGACGCTAATTTCTGCGCCATGCTCATCGGCTAGCTGTTGGGCCGCCGCTTCTAACTGGGTTGGCCCCATGTCATTAACGGGGGTGTTGATTAGGTCTCGGGTTAGGGTTGTGGCGGCAACGGCAGCGTCAATATAGGCAGTATCGACACCATCCGGTACCACTAGCTCTGGCAGCGGCTTATCTGCACCCGACTTCTTGTAGCGGTCGAAGCTGTATTGACCCAGCTTCCAGCCCAGACAAAGCTTGGCCGTAACCTCTGCCTCAATGGCACTGTCCAAAGCGTAGATTTGGGCAGGCAGGGTGGTGGATAGCTTGCCTAGGGTCCAGGTGTCTAGGGATTCAGGTTGGCCGATTAAGACTTGGGCGATCGCCCCATCTGCCCCCGGAATCACACAATGGCTCCCCCCTTTTCCCTTAAACCCAGAGACCTCGCACCAGGTACGCACCGCTTCGGGCTGGTGGGCGAGCTGAGCCTCATCAACAAAAACGAGGGAAATTGGGGTCTGGGACATGGGAACCGCAAATAGAGGCTGCATCGTATTGTGCCAGAGTTTGCCAGTCTGGCAAGTCCATACGCAGATGGAACCTTAATCTCTCCCAAGTCCCCCTTCATAAATCGCTGCTTCTACCCCATCACTGAGGATAGAACTTCAGACGGAGGTGTGTCAGGGAAATAAAGCACAGGCCCTGGTTGTCACCCCTTAGGGGTCATCACCCCTATAAAATACCTGGGATGCCCATTGCACAAAGTTTTCGTAATCTTGGGCGTCTTGCGCAGTTTTATGTACACTGACGGCTGTCCTGTTGGTCCTGGGTCTCATTGGTCACGGGTGATGCGGAAGCAACTCCTGTTCAAGCCCCAAGGCAAGCGATATTCAGCCGTTGCCCTGATTTAGCGTAGCTGCTAGATCAACTGCGAGGCAGATTGGATACGCCATAGATACGGTCTGATTGGGTTCGGTTACGTCACGCTAATTAATGCTGCGACTCATCGCAGTGGCCTTGTCGGGGAAAGAATGCGCACTATCGATCAAGTCGTCGTCAATACCGATCAAATGCGGGCGATTGAAAATCGCATGTTTGAATCGGGCATGCCCATCGCCGCCCTGATGGAAAAAGTCGGCTGCTTGCTGGCACGGCGCATTCAAGACCTCTATCCCCGGGCCAAGTATCCCAAGCTGGGTGTCTTGGCAGGCCCCGGCCACAATGGAGCAGATGCCCTGGTTGTGGCCCGTGAGCTACATATGCGGGGCTACAAGGTCGCCGTCTGGTCTCCTCTGCCGACGAAGAAAGCCCTCAACGCTTCCCACGCCCAATATGTCCGCAGCCTCAACATTCCCTGGGTTCGTGACGTCGCTGAGCTGACCATGCCTGATCTTTGGATCGATGGTCTGTTTGGTTTTGGTCTCGACCGCTTGTTGGATGGCGAAGTGGCTAGTGGCATTGAATGGGTGAATAAGAGCGATCGCCCCATCCTCAGCATCGACCTCCCCTCCGGCATCCATACTGATACTGGCATTACCCTGGGTACCTCCATCCAAGCCACCCGCACCCTCTGCCTCGGCCTTTGGAAGCTAGGGGTCATGCAGGACATCGCCCTAGAATCCGTCGGTGCCGTTGAGCTGATCGACTTCGACATCCCCAGCCGCTGCATCGAATCCGTCCTCGACGACGAGCCCTCCGTCCAGCGCCTTACCGTGGACGTGGCCCGCCGCTCCCTGCCTTGGCCCCAAAGCCGCTCCACCCACAAGTACCAGCGGGGCCACCTGCTCCTTGTGGCAGGCTCCCACAAATATCGCGGGGCCGTTGTATTAGCAGGTATGGGCGCAAGAGCCAGCGGCGTCGGCATGCTCACCATCGCCGTCCCTTACTCCATGGTGGACAGCGTCTCCCTCAAACTGCCCGAAGCCATCGTCGTCGGCTGTCCCGAAACGGTCAATGGCGCGATAGACACCTTGCCTGACAGCATCAACCCCGACAGCTACAGCACCATTGCCTTTGGCCCTGGCGTTAGCCTCGAAGCCGTCCATGCCCACGAAAAGATCCTTCGCACCAACCGGCCTCTAATCCTCGACGCCGACGGCCTCAACCTCCTAGCCCGCATGGGCACGATCAAAACCCTCCGTGCTCGCAAAGGCATGACCGTGCTCACGCCCCACCCCGGAGAATTTGAACGCCTCTTCCCCGACGTCGTCGAAACCGGAGCCCCCGCCTACTCCCTCGCCCGCAAAGCTGCCGAAATGTCAGGCTCCGTCATAGCCCTCAAGGGGGGGCGCATGGTGGTTTCGCGTCCCAAAGGCCCCACCTGGATTAACCCTGACAGCAGCCCAGCCCTGGCCCGAGGCGGCAGTGGCGATGTGTTAACTGGCTTGATGGGAGGGTTGTTGGCGATCGCCCAACGCCAACCCAACGTCACCGAAGACGTAATCAAAACCGCCATCTGGTGGCATGCCCAAGCCGGAATGCACGCCGCCGCCGAGCGCACAGTCTTTGGCGTTGATGCTTGGACCTTGAGCCAGGCGCTGGTGCCTGCACTGGGGGAATTGGTGGGCGATCGTTTGGAAGATGAACGGATGGCACGGTAGGGAAGCTACTTCTTTCTATAGCCTCTTCTTGGGTCGGAGACGGAGGATTTGAGACAAGATTGGGAGGCAACAAGAAACAGCCTCCTCTTCCCCTGGCCCCTTCTCCTAAAGGAGACGGGGGATCTGAAACAAAGCATTAAGGCGACAAGAAGCAAGGCAACCCCTCGCGCTTTGCGCGGTCCCCCTTGAACTAAGGGGACAGTGGTTGGCTTGGGTTGCATCAAGGCTCACAGCACCAGATTGAAGCAAAGAATTTCAGTGCGAGACCCCGCAACAGCGCCCGGTGTCGATTCGTTGCCCACAGTACTTACTGTCAACAGTGAAGCAACCCAGCCCGCATCGGAGGGGTGATTCGTAGGGGACGCGCCCGTCCCATCCGGCGGGAGTTTGAGGGCTGGCCCTCATTGATTTGCGCCTTACCTCTTAAGATTTGTGTCTTGCCTCTTAAAAATTATTGCGAATCCAACTTCAACCGCCGCCGCCCCGTCCAAAGCAACGCCAGAACCGCGATCGCCTCAGCCCCCATCTGCACATTCGCAGGCGTCATCACCAACCCACCTAGCCCAAACACCGCCGCCCCAAACAACAACGCGATCGTTGGAATATCATCATCCAGCTGACCACTCAACCAGACACAAGCAAATCCCAAACACCAGAGTGCTAAGCAAGTCATGGGCAAACATTCCGATAGCGGTAGCCATCTCTACTCCCTATTGCTATCGCATCGCTAGGGATAGCGGTGATCCCAGGCAATAAAACTTATGTTCTGCCGAGCAATCCAGCCCCCACTGAGAGGTCTCACCCACCACCATAATGCGACCGCGTCTAGGTTGCGGGGATCACAGCAACCACTGAGCCCCACCGCTCAACAAATTTAAGTTGCGTAACAAAGCCCCCGTAACACCTGAGCATTAATCCCTAGGCATCCACAACACCTCGATCTCCAGTCCGCTATCCCCCATGGGCCTCAAACACAGCGGCATGGCCTGCACGGTCAAACGCCACTGTGACGTAATCATCTACCTCGTCACCCATCTCCATCCCCGGCGATCCCGCAGGCATCCCCGGCACCGCCAGGCCTGTAATGGCGGGCCGCTCCGCCAGTAGCCGCTGAATATCTTCCGCAGGCACATGACCTTCTAATACATAGCCATCAACCAGCGCCGTGTGGCAACTTTCCAAGGGTTCTGGCA
>CALIGI010000183.1 GCA_938021205.1 uncultured Pseudanabaenaceae cyanobacterium | reverse complement strand
GTCTACTGAGTCACAATTGTTTCTGACACGTGTGAACCTGGATATTGGAAGAAGCGCAAATAGCGCCATTCATTCATTAAGCCCAGAGTCTGTTTTGGAAACTACGATCGACCAACTCCTCCTCCCCTACCGCCCCTTCGGAATCAACCTAGGCCTAGAGCGCATCCACCGCCTACTCGCCGCCCTAGGCAACCCAGAACGCCAAGTCCCCACCATCCACGTTGCAGGCACCAACGGCAAAGGCTCCGTCTGCGCCTACCTCGCCTCCGTCCTCACCGCAGCGGGCTACCGCACAGGCTGTAGCACCTCACCCCACCTGATCAGCTGGTGCGAACGCATTCGCCTCAACCAACAGAACATTGCCGAAGCCGAATTCGAGGCCCTGCTGCTCCGCGTCATAGCCGCCATCGACCCGGACCAGCCCCAGCCCACCCTGTTTGAAGTCACCACCGCTGCCGCCTGGCTCTACTTCGCTGAACAGAAAGTGGATATCGCAGTCGTCGAAGTTGGTCTGGGCGGTCGCTTGGATGGCACGAACGTAAAGGATGAAGTGCTAGCAGCCATCGTTACCTCCATCAGCAAGGAGCATTGGCAGTTACTAGGGGACACCTTGGCAAAAATTGCTGGGGAGAAGGCGGGGATTTTGAAAGCGGGTTGTCCGGCCATCGTCGGGCCTTTGCCAGAGGAGGCTCGGGCTGTGGTGGCTGCGCGGGCGGCGGAGCTGGGCTGTCCAACGACTTGGGTGGAGCCTGGGGTGAGGCAGATCCCCCCGGCCCCCTTGGAAAGGGGGAGTATGAGGCAAGGCGAAATCCCCCCTAGCCCCCCTTTGCAAAAGGGGGGAACAGAGCCACTGGCTGGAGCGGCTGTCAAAGTCCCCCTTCCCAAGGGGGATTTAGGGGGATCGGCTGTTGCCTCCGGCATCACCTACCCGCTCTCCCTCATGGGCGATATTCAGCTCACCAACTCCGCGATCGCAATCGCCACCCTCCAATCCCTCCGCACCCAAGGCTGGACCATTAGCGACGCAGCGATCGCCCAGGGCATGGCCGCCACCCGCTGGCCGGGGCGCATGGAATGGCGCAGTTGGCGAGGCCATCGCTTACTCGTCGATGGCGCTCATAATCCCGCCGCCGCTAAGGTACTGCGAGACTACATAGATGATGTATGGCCAACTAATACAGAGAATCTTGCAACCCAGCCTGTCTCTAAGGCCGTTACCTGGGTAATGGGAATGCTCAATGCCAAAGAGCATGAAGCGGTGCTGGGGGAATTATTGAAGCCCGGCGATCGCCTCTATACCGTTCCTGTCCCAGACAACAGCACCGAACCGCCGGAGCAATTAGCCGCCTTAGGCAAGGCTGTTTGTCCTGGCCTGGCCTACTCCCAGTGCTATTTGAACGTAACTGCAGCTTTTGAAGCAGCTTTTACAGATAGCGCAGCAGCAGTTGTACTCTGCGGCTCTTTGTACTTGATCGGTCACACAATGCCTCAGCTCAGGACTCTGTCTGAAGGAGGAGGGTTAGATTAAACCGTTAGGATTCAAATGCTGGGGCTAACATGACAGGTCATTTCACGACGAGGATCCCCAGCTTGAGCAAGGACCATTCCAGCGGAGACTGCTCTATACATCAGCAAAAAAATAGCAGGATACCGTCGAAGAGATGGCATCCTGCAAATTTATGGGTGACTACCACATCTCCCATCGCACACCATTCAGCGTGCTGTTGAACTCAGTTTATGCGGCTAGGGAGATGACTAGAAGGGGGAAGCAAACAATCGCAATCAAAGCTCTTATTTCACTGAACTTTTGTAACGTCCTCCCAGGGGATGTTTGCCTGTTGGAGTCTTCAAGCCTTTTCTAGGAGCCAGTTTGGATTGAATGTAACAACAATCTCGCGATCGCATCAGCGGCTACCCCTTGGGCATTTTGCCTGTGTTAGGGTCACCATAACGCCCCTAATCAATGCTTATGGCCTACGAAGACCCGCTTCAGTCTCTTCAGGTTTCGCCCCTGCGTTCTGTGCTGCTACTGCCCCAGGCTAATCTGGTGGAGCTAACAGCATTACCCACCACGCCGGATATTTTTGCCGGTCAGCAATTGGCCCATGAGTTTCGCTGGGAGATTGACCAGCGGCAAGCCTCGGAAGACTATTGCCGCTGGTATGAGGCGGTCTCGCTGCAAAATCAACAGGAAGTCGCTGCCATGGCAAAGGATATTGATATTCGTTCTTGGTTTCGCTGGCGTCGTTAGTCCCTCAATCGACATGGCAAAAACAGGAAGGGTAGGCGCTCAATGTCCAGCGCCTACCCTTCTTGTTTTGAGCCATGCTGAGTTGAGTAACAAGGTAGATATAGCAACGCCCTCACTTGTTAGGACGCTTGCTATCCACATCACCGCCTGCCATTTATAGCTTGGACAGACTATGAATGTTCTAAGTGATGTGGCAACGGCTATATTCAAGCACTCCGCTAGCTAATGATTTCGAGCTCGTCTTCTCGCAGGTGGGTGAAGAAAGGCTTCTCGGCTTCAATTTTGACGTGGAGGGGGAAGTTTGCACTAATAGGCTTGCCTTCGTATTCCGTGGCTAGCTTTTGGATTTCACCTTCCATGCCCTTGAGGTCAACGGCTTGATGAATCTTCTTGGGGAAGTGATACACCGTGATAGATTCTTTGACGCGAACGCGATCGCCAACTTTCATAAACGCTTCTCCAAGCACGATCTGAGCAAGTACCAGTCATCACAAAACGAGCCGGGCTCAAAAGAGGGATGATACCGAGACCAATATTACAGCCTCATCTGCCTAGGGGAGATGCAGAGGCAACTCAGAGCCAGAGAGACTAGCTCGCTTTATTCAACGACTTCTGGCGGGGTTTCGTCAGGCTCCACTGGATCGCCGTCAAATCGCAAGTTCTCCTCTCTGCGATCTTCCGCTTTGAGAGAGAGCGTCTCGTCACCCTCTTATAAGTCTCCGTCGGGAACTTCGAGATCAACTCGCGTTGCATCTTCTTCTATCTCAGAAGACCCCGCTTCAGCAGCCTCTGGTACTACAGGCGAAGGGAGAAGCACATCGCCCTCAATGGCTTCATTATTCGGTAAAACAGGTTGCTCCTTATTCAGCTGACGGAAGGCAATAAAGCCAATCAGTCCGCCCAAGCCCAGGATGAGCAGAATGCTCATGAGCGCTCGCAGCATTGCACCGAAGCGTCCTGTTCGTTGTGGCGACATGTTGGTGTCAGCTGGGACGCTGGACCGTAGGGCTTCTGAAGCCGCAGTGAGGGAGTCGGCTGGGGTCGTTGGCGCTTCGGAAGCGGGCTCACCTGCCATGAGCACAGGGTACTCCGGCGAGACGCGGCAGCGGTTGACCACCACGGAGACATTGTCGTGGCCGTTGCGTTCATTGGCGAGGTTGACCCAGTCTTGGGCAGCCTGTTCGAGACTGACTTGGCCGCCCATGATGGGGGAAACGCTCTCGGACCAGGCCTGCTCTATTTGACCGTTATCGCTGAGGCCATCGGAGCAAAGCAATAGCAGACCATCTTCATCGAGGATGATGCGCTGGACTGAAACAGACAGGTTGTCTCCATCGCGGGTGCCCAGGGCTTGGGTTAGGGAGCCGCCGTCGCTGCGCTGAAGGGAGCTGCGATAGAAGCTGCGACCCGTACGAACTTCTCGGGTGGCGACGTCATGATCCACGGTGAGGCCCTGGCAGTGGCGCTCGGTAATCCAGTAGCCCCGGCTATCGCCGACATTGACTAAGTAGACCTCGTGGGCAAAGGGACCTTCTGGGGCCAAGGGCTGTTGGACATGGACGGCCATGACCAGGGTGGTCCCCATGCGCTGGCGGGCATTGCGGGATTGGGCGTTGTTTTGGCTGCTGATTAGGTTGTTGGCGACGCGGGCAGCGGCGGCCAATTGCTCCATGATCACTTCGGGCGGGACGGGACTGGTGCTGGTGGAAAATTCGTTGAGGAAGGCCTGCATTTGCAGCTTCAGCGATCGCACGGCCATTTGACTCGCCACCTCGCCCCCTTCATGACCGCCAATTCCATCACAGACAATGGATAAGTGAGGAATGAGCTGACTATCCGGCACCATACCCCGGTTTTTCAGGTCCGAGGGCAGAGGATAGCAACTGTCTTCGTTTTGGCGATGCTGAGGGCCAGAGTCTGTTTGCCCCGCCGCCTGCATCCTTAAAGGGAACTGAACTGATTGCTTGAGCACCAGCAGGTTGAGACGGTGGGAAATTTCAGTCAGATTGGCACTGGGTAGCTGAAGCTGTTCCCCAATGGCTAGGAGCTCCCCCCGGATATCTGGGTGGCACTGGCTAGCCCATTGGCTCCACTGTTGCCCCAGCATCGCCAGGTCAGGTAAAGCCACATCGCCCACATAGCGCTGCTTAGCGAGACCAAAGCCCAGGGGCTTGTCTTGGCCCATGGCTGCATAAAGCTCTCGCAGCCGTAAACGCCAGCCCTCTACCCGCAGGTTGTCATCGACCAAGAGACTGGCTGCCACGCCCATCTCTGAAAGGGGCTCCCAGAGACTGAGGATTTGCCAAAACCAAGAGGCTTGGCGCAGGGAGCTAGCCTGGGTAAGCTGGTCGGCGAAGATGGGCTGGAGGCCACCTGCCCCTTCCAGGGGGGCATTTTCCAGCAGAACCACCGGTGCATCATCATCTTCTACCGGACAAACGTCATAGATGACGGGCAGGTGGAGGCGCTGGGGGTAGAGATAGAGGTAGGGCAATAGCTCTCGGTGGATATCCTCGGGATGCTCCACGGACTGCTCAGGCTTCATGTCGAGCCACACTTGGGGAGCCACAACGCGGTAGCGTCCTGCAACTTCCACGCCGGGGGCCAGGTCTCGCGCTGCATCACCGAGGGCCCACAGGTATGGGTTAGTCAGGGGTTCCATGGTTGTGATTGGACCAGTCATGGGAGCTGAGTTGCGAGGGGGAGAGCGAGCTTACCGAAGGGCCTGCTGGGATGGCAGATTGGTTTAACCTTAGCCATTGCCCAACGGCAGCATCAGTGTAGTTTAGACTGCGCCGCTCTGTGGAACGCCAAGGGGAATGTCTGCCAACCTGTCGAAAACTGAATGGTCTAAGTTCCCCCAGGAATCTTTGATATTTGTGACAGTTCCGTCCCTGTTTTGAAGCTGGGGCGACTAGCTTATAGAGAAGGGAGGCTAGCGGTGGGAAAAAACTCAGTACTGGGCTCGCATAGTGCCTTGGCCGAGAGGATTGGTCTGAGCTTGTGTTCTCAGAGATTTCTCACGAAATCTACGGAGTTGCATCTGTAGATATCAGCAGTACAACGAACGCTTTGCTGGTTTAGACCGTTCGCTAATTCTCAAGGCTGTTTATCGAGCATTGGACGTCAGCTATGGCGATTTCTCCGGCTTATCTCTGGGCACTTCTAGGCATTGTTTTTTGCCTGATGGAAGTTTTTATTCCATCGGCGTTTACTGAGTCTGCTTTGGGCTTGGCAGCCTTTGGAGTGGCGATCGCTGCGCTGGTCATTCCCCAGCTATGGCTTCAGGCAATGCTCTGGTTTATCCTCTCGACCCTGCTGATTCTTGGGTTTCGTCGTTTATCCCAGGGTCGCCGTAACCGTAGCTGGCGCTTGGATGCTGTGGAAGCCAAGACCTTGACCTCGATTCCTGCTAGAGAGGTGGGTCGTGTGATGTATGAAGGAGGCTCCTGGCAGGCACGCTCCTATGACCCCGAGCTAGAAATTGCGGCGAATCAATCTGTTAACGTGGTCCGCCAGGAAGGCAACACGTTGATTGTCATGCCTGAGAGTGCCTTGCTTTAAGCTCTATGGCTTTCGTCAGGGGAATGTTTCTCAATGCCTGTGCTAGGTGAACCCTAGGAATAAATTTGCTATCACTATCACCGCAGCTTTGCCTAGGACGGAATTCCGGTTTGTTGTGCTGAAATCTTAAATTTGGAGAATTAAACAATGGGTCCATTTCTCAGCATGTTGATCACGATGGCTGTGGGCGGTAGCGTTCTAGCCAGTTCAATCAAGATTATTAACCAGGGTGACCAGGCCCTCGTGGAAACTCTGGGTAAGTACAGCGGCAAGAAGCTGGAACCTGGGTTGAACCTGATGATTCCTTTTATCGATCGGGTTGCGACCAAGGAAACCATCCGCGAGCGCGTTCTGGATATTCCGCCCCAAAACTGCATCACCAAGGACAACGTCTCCATCACCGCTGATGCGGTGGTCTACTGGCGCATTGTCGACTTGCCTAAGGCTTACTACAAGGTCCAGAACCTTCGTGATGCCATGGTTAACCTGGTGCTGACCCAGATCCGTGAGCAGATGGGCAATCTGGAGCTGGATGAGACCTTTACCGCCCGCACCAAGGTCAATGAAGTACTACTGCGGGAACTGGACACCGCCACAGACCCCTGGGGCGTGAAAGTCACCCGCGTAGAGCTGCGCGAGATTGTTCCTTCCAAAGCCGTGCTGGACTCAATGGAATTGCAAATGGCCGCCGAGCGGCAAAAGCGAGCTTCCATTTTGACCTCCGAAGGAGAGCGAGATTCAGCGGTCAACTCGGCTCGCGGCCATGCGGAAGCGCGGGTTCTGGATGCAGAAGCGCGGCAAAAGACCGTTTTGCTGGATGCAGAAGCAGCACAAAAAGCGCTGGTCATGAAGGCCCAGGCGGAGAGACAGCAAACGGCTCTGAATGCCTATGCGACTTCGGATGCTCTGAAGATTTTGGGTGAGGCTTTATCCCAGAATCCTCAGTCTGCTGAAGCGCTCCAGTTTTTGCTTGCAGAGCACTATATGCGCATGGGCGAGAAGATTGGTGAGAGTGACAGCAGCAAGGTGATGTTTATGGATCCCGGCACGATTCCGGCGACCCTTGAAGGGGTTAAGGCGATCGTTGGTAATGGTGACAGTGGGAACTTGGCTTAGGCTGGATCGTCAATGACTCCAGGTGACTTCTGATGATTTGAGGCGTGGTTAAAGTCAAGCTGCGTTTCAAGTCGGATGGCTAAAGTTGAGCCGCCTATTTCCTATATGGAATGTAAAGACGTACCTCAGGGTGCGTCTTTTTCTTTGAGGTCAAGCGAGGGGTTTGAAATAGCGAACCATGTCGGGCTCATAGCCCTGGCCTTCGTACCAGTCTCGGACAGAGCTGTTGCTGGCAAAAGCATTAAGTGTTAGGAAACGATAGCCCTTCGTCCTAGCCCACAGCTCCGCCTCTGCCATCAGCAAACGACCCAAGCCGCTACCTTCTGCTGCTGCGGTCACGGCGATATCTGAGACATTGCCATGGCGCTCCAAGGTGAAGCCATCGACTTTGGCTTGGAGAAAGACAAAGCCCAGACGGTCGGGCTCCGGCCTGGCCCGATTATCGCTGGGTTGCTCGGCAACGAGGAGGGCATCAATGGGAGGACGCTCTTCCATGAATTCCAGCAGTGGCCTTTCAATGCCTGCAATGAGGTCCAAATTATTGCGGCCGGGGGGAACCGCCTTTTCGACGAAGCGGGGGATGAGGCTGAGGATGAAATCGCGATCGCCGGTTTCAAAGGGTCGAATGAGGATCTGGTTCAGGTCGAGCATGGGGCGGACGAAAAAACAGACTTTAGGACGTCATTGCGAGAACTAAACCTGGGGGCTAAGCAACAACAAATCAATCCATGGCGAGCATAGCGGAGCATTGGAGCATAGAGAGCTGAACTTGAGCTAAAGCCGCCATAACGCAGCGAAAGGGGGCTACTCTAATTTCGGTTTCTGCCCACTCCCCCAATGATGACCAAGAGCAATAGCTCACACATAAAGTCAAGCATTACAACAGATCGTTTCAATGCTTAACAAGCCTTCTTGTCAAATTGTGTCAGCTACTCACCAACCTCCTATGGTACCGACAGTTTTTTGGTACAAATCTTAGTGGGTTATAGGTATTCCTGCTCCCTTGTCGCCTATCCGCCATTGATTGAAATATGGGATTGGCGCACGGCCTGATCGCCACCGCTGGCAACCACCCCACCCAAGAACAAGCACCCCGAGGAGTTCAGCCTGGATGTTCACCTACGTCAAGTCCACCATCCGTCACATTACCCCCGACGATCTCAAAGGTCGTTCTTTAGTAAAGGTGGTCTACGTCGTACTGGAATCTCAGTACCAGAGTGCGCTGTCTGCCGCCGTGCGGACCATCAATGAAACCCATCCAGATATAGCCATCGAAATTAGTGGCTACCTGATTGAGGAATTGCGGGACGAAGAGAACTTCGCCAACTTTGAAAAAGATGTTTCCGAGGCCAACGTCTTCATCGCCTCCCTCATTTTCATCGAAGACCTCGCTGTCAAGGTCGCCGAAGCCGTTGCACCCCACCGCGATCGCCTAGATGCTGCGATCTGCTTCCCCTCCATGCCTGAGGTCATGCGCCTCAACAAGCTGGGCAAGTTCACCATGTCGAACTTGGGCCAGTCCAAGAGCATGATTGGCGAGTTCATGAAGAAGCGCCGCCAGAAGGATGCGGCGGGCTTCGAAGACGCCATGCTCAAGCTGCTGCGCACTTTGCCCAAGGTGCTGAAGTATCTGCCCGTGGAAAAGGCGAAAGATGCTCGCAGCTTTATGATGAGCTTCCAGTATTGGCTGGGGGGCTCTCCTGAGAACCTGGAGAACTTCCTGTTGATGATTGCCGACCGCTATGTCTTCAATAAAGACGTTGAAGGCAATGAGCTTGACCAGCCTGAGGTTGAATTTGCCGAGCCCGTGGTTTATCCCGAGCAGGGCATCTGGCACCCCATGGCCCCTGAGATGTTTGAAGACATCAAGGAGTACCTGAACTGGAGCAACTCCCGTAAGGATGTTGCCCAGGACGGCCCCATCATCGGCTTGGTGCTCCAGCGCTCCCACATTGTCACGGGCGACGATGCCCACTATGTGGCGGTGATTTCCGAGATGGAATATCGCGGCGCTCGCGTGATTCCCGTCTTCAATGGTGGCCTGGACTTCTCCAAGCCTGTGAATGCTTACTTCTTCGATCCCCTAGAGCCCGACAACGCTCTGGTGGATGCCACGGTTTCTCTGACCGGTTTTGCACTGGTGGGTGGCCCCGCTCGTCAGGATCACCCCAAGGCGATTGAAACCCTCAAGCGCTTAAATCGCCCCTATATGGTGGCGCTGCCTTTGGTTTTCCAGACCACTGAAGAGTGGGAAGACAGTGACCTGGGTCTGCACCCCATTCAAGTGGCGCTGCAAATTGCCATTCCTGAGTTGGATGGTGCGATCGAGCCCATCGTCCTCTCTGGTCGCGATGGCAACACCGGCAAATCCCACACCCTCCAAGATCGGGTGGAAATGATCGCTGCGCGCTCCATCAAATGGGCAAACCTTCACCGCAAGCCCCGCAAGGAAAAGAAGGTTGCTATTACCGTCTTCTCCTTCCCGCCTGATAAGGGCAACGTCGGTACAGCGGCTTACCTGGACGTATTTGGCTCCATCTACTGTGTGCTGGAGGACATGAAGTCTAAGGGCTATGACCTGCCCAAGCTGCCGAAGGATGCCAAGGCACTGATGGAAGAGGTCATCCACGATGCCCAAGCCCAGTACAACAGCCCTGAGCTGAACATCGCCTATAAGATGCCAGTGCCGGAGTATGAGCGCCTGACACCTTACTACAAGGCCTTGGAAACCAACTGGGGACCTGCTCCTGGCTCTCTCAACACCGATGGTGAGAACCTGCTGATCTACGGCAAGCACTTCGGCAATGTCTTCATCGGCGTTCAGCCTACCTTCGGCTACGAGGGTGACCCGATGATGATGCTCTATAGCCGTAGCGCGAGCCCCCACCATGGCTTTGCGGCTTACTACACCTATCTCACTAAGGTGTTGGATGCAGATGCAGTCTTGCACTTCGGTACCCATGGCTCCTTAGAGTTCATGCCCGGCAAGCAGATGGGTATGTCCGGTGCTTGCTACCCCGATAGCCTGATCGGCAACATCCCCGACCTCTATTACTACGCGGCCAATAACCCCTCCGAGGCGACCATTGCCAAACGTCGCGGCTATGCCACGACGATTAGCTACCTCACACCTCCCGCTGAGAATGCTGGCCTCTATAAGGGCCTCAAAGAATTGGGCGAGTTGGTGGGTTCTTACCAGACCCTGCGCGATAATGAGCGTGCAACCTCCATCGTTAAAACCATCATCAGTACTGCCGTTCAGGTCAACCTCGACAAAGATGTCGATCTCCCTGACGAAGATGCTGACCTAACCCAAGAAGAGCGGGATAGGGTCGTCGGTAACGTGTACCGGCAACTGATGGAGATTGAATCTCGCCTGCTGCCCTGTGGCCTGCATGTGATTGGCAAAGCTCCTAGCGCCGGTGAAGCAGTGGCGACTCTGGTTAACATTGCCAGCCTGGATCGTGATGAGGAAGGCATTTTTGGCCTGCCCACCATCATTGCCGAGAGCCTAGGCCGCACCATGGAGAGCATCTATCGCGGCAGTGATTTGGGTGTTCTCGAAGACGTTCAGCTCGGCCAAGATATTACTGAAGCGGTTCGTTCTGCAGTGGGTGCCATGGTTCGCCAGCTCACCAACCGCGAAGGCCGCGTTGACTTGGTTGAGCGCTTTGCTTGGGTCAAGAAGATCTTCAAGTTCTTCGGTATCAAGCAACAACCTGCTTACCTCAAGGCGCTGAATAAGTCGGGCTTCAAGGGACTAGATGAGGAGAAGCTCGTCGTCTTGTTCGATTACCTCGCTTTCTGCCTTAAGCAAGTCTGTGCAGACCTTGAGATGGGCAGCTTAATCAAGGCTTTGGATGGTGAGTACGTTATGCCTGGTCCTGGCGGCGACCCCATCCGCAACCCCAACGTTCTGCCTTCCGGCAAGAATATCCACGCCCTGGACCCCCAGTCCATTCCCACCAAGGCAGCGGTAATTTCGGCCAAGGTTGTAGTAGATCGTTTGATTGACCGTCAGAAAGCAGAAAATGATGGTGCTTATCCTGAGACCATCGCCTGTGTCCTCTGGGGGACAGACAACATCAAGACCTATGGTGAGTCCCTCGCCCAAGTCCTCTGGTTCGTTGGCGTTAGACCTATGCCCGATAGCCTGGGCCGTATCAACAAGCTGGAGCTGATTCCCCTAGAAGAGCTGGGTCGCCCTCGCATCGATATCGTGGTCAACTGCTCCGGCGTGTTCCGCGACCTGTTCATCAACCAGATGGGCCTAATTGACCGGGCAGTGAAGATGGCTGCCGAGGCCGATGAGCCCCTGGAGATGAACTACGTTCGTCGTCACGCTAAAGAGCAGGCTGAGGAAATGGGCGTCAGCATTCGCGAGGCCGCCCAGCGCGTCTTCTCTAACGCTTCTGGCTCCTACTCCTCCAACGTCAACTTGGCAGTGGAGAATAGCTCTTGGGGTGAAGAATCTGAACTTCAGAACATGTACCTGGAGCGCAAGTCCTTCGCTTTTGACTCGGATAACCCCGGTCAAATGAAGCAGTCTAAGGAAATCTTTGAATCCAGCTTGAAGACCGCTGATGTGTCTTTCCAGAACCTGGATTCCTCTGAGATTTCCTTGACGGACGTATCCCACTACTTCGACTCTGACCCCACTAAGGTTGTCGCGAGCCTGCGGGAAGATGGCAAGAAGCCCACGGCATTCATTGCGGACACCACCACGGCGAATGCCCAGGTTCGCACCCTGTCCGAGACGGTGCGCCTCGACTCCCGCACGAAGCTGCTCAATCCCAAGTGGTATGAGGGCATGTTGAGCCATGGTTATGAGGGTGTACGTGAGCTGTCCAAGCGTCTGACCTACACCTCGGGTTGGTCTGCCACGGCAGATGCGGTTGATAACTTTGTCTACGAGGAGGCGAATGAGACCTTCATCAAGGATAAAGAGATGCGCGATCGCCTCATGAACCTCAACCCAAACTCCTTCCGCAAGATGGTCACCACCTTGCTTGAAGTCAACGGTCGCGGCTACTGGGAAACCGACGACCAAAACCTGGAGCTGCTGCGGGAGCTATACCAGGAAGTTGAGGATCGCATTGAGGGGGTTGAGGATTAAGCCTCTTCTCTAACAATCTCGGAATAATGCTTGTTCAGGGTGGGCTTCGGCTCACCCTTTTTTATTATTGATGGGAGGTGAGGTTAAAATGTTGTAGAGTCAGCGAGATGAGCGCTATCGATGGCTAGAGATCTATTTCACAATTCAGTCAGAAATGCACTCCTAAAGGAATCCTGGACCATTACTGCGGATCCGCTAAGGATTCGGATTGATGGCGTGAAACTGGAGGTAGATCTAGCAGCAGAGAAAGTTTTGGCAGCAGAGCGCAAGGGCGAGAAGATTGCAATTGAGATCAAGAGTTTTCTCAACACATCTGCAATAACTGACTTCCATGCAGCGCTAGGGCAATTCTTAAACTATCGACTAGCGCTTCAGATGACTGAGCCAGAGCGCATTCTTTATCTCGCTGTTCCTCTGGAAGCCTTCGATTCTTTTTTCCAGGAGCGGTTTGTCAAAGAGGCAATCAAGCTCTATCAGCTTCGGTTATTGGTGTACGACCCTGAGCAAGAGGTAATCCATCAGTGGATAAGCTAGAAAAATATCGCCAAATTGTGCGGGACTTTTTGACAGAGCAAGTGGCAACTGAGCAGGGCTCTGCCCAGGTTGAGTGTCAGCTAATCTTTGATGGTGAGCATGACCATTACCAATTACTTGATCTGGGATGGGACGGGCTCAAGCGAATTTATGCTTGTTACATTCACATTGATATTAAGGATGAGCAAGTCTGGATTCAGCGCAATATGACTGAAGTTGATGTTGCGGCGGAGCTGCTTGAAGCGGGTATTGCTCGGCAAGATCTTATTTTGGGTTTGCATCCGCCCTATAAGCGCCCTTACACGGGATACGGCGTTATTGCTTCATAGACTAAGAGTTGGAATTACGCTTCGGCTCATCCTTTTTATTGAGTCTGGCTGCTGTGACTTGTGAGAGAGTTGGAGCACTGGTGCTGAGGACTAAAATACGATGTCTGATCACATCTCGATTAGCTATCAATCTCTTCTTAACGAATTCAGTGTCGCTCAAGAGCATGAAACGCTGTATCTACAGCGATCCACAGGTCAACTTCAGCTTGTTTCTGAGTCCAGTATTGCTGGCCTTTGTGATGCCGATGAAAAAGCGATTCCTGCGAAGGAGAAAGCTTTTATAGATCGCGTCCGCCATATTTTAATTGCTGATGATTGGCTGGCATTGCCTAGTCCAATCCACGAGGCTGATTTGTCAGTTATGGAGAGATTTGCCGAGAGCTTTGCTCAAAATGAATTGGGTGACAATTTATTTGAGGACGAGGCTTTGCGCAATTTGGTCGCTGTTCGTCTCCAGTCCTTAATTCGAGCTAGTTTTGCTCAGCCAGTGCTGGATTTTCTGGAAGCAAAGCAGCTTGAGCCGATCTGGAAAAGTTACCGTCAGCTATCTTTTCAGACATTAATCCAGGGCTTTCTGAGCCAGTATGGAGTTGTCTTGCTGCCTTGATTTCAGCTCAAATTGTTAGAGCCATACCATAACCTTCAGAGTTGGATTTTTTGACTTGTGAAAGTCGTTAATTCTTTCCTGAAACGAGGTTTCTCCGAGACCGAATTTAAGGATTCTCAGGCGAAGAGCTTGAAGCTGAGTCAGAAGGCTCTGCTGCTGATTGAAGCTGCCGAGGGGTGAGGTCGATATTTTCTATTGTCTCAATCTCGCCACCGGTGACCGTGCCGAGGGCTTCGAATTTCCGCGCTGTGACTAATACACGGGATTCGAGGGAGCCGACGGCTTTGTTGAAGGAATCGACGGTGCTGTTGAGGTTGCGGCGCAGTTTGACGAAGTGGTTGACGAAGGTTTGGGTGCGATCGTAGAGTTCCTGGCCCAGCTCCCGGACTTGCTGGGTGTTTTCGGCGACGCGCTCTTGCCGCCAGCCGTAGGCGACGGCTTTGAGTAGGGCAATCAGCGTAGTTGGGGTGGCCAGGATAACGCTGCGATCTACGCCAAATTCGATTAGGCCGGGGTCTTGTTCCAGGGCAGCGCTGAAGAAGGTTTCACCGGGGAGGAAGAGAACGACGAATTCTGGGGTGGGCTGGAATTGGGACCAGTAGGATTTTGCACCTAGCTGGGTGAGGTGGTGGCGGATGTGGCGGGCGTGGGTGGCGAGGCGATCGCGTTTCCCCGCTTCATCCTCAATCTCCAAAGCTTCTAAATAGGCTTGCAATGGAGCCTTAGAATCCACCACGATGTTCTTGCCATTGGGCAACTTAATCACCATGTCGGGTCGCAGTCTGCCTTTGTCGGTATCGACGGAAGCCTGCTGAACAAAATCGCAATGTTCCACCATGCCTGCAATTTCAACGACGCGCTTGAGCTGAATTTCGCCCCAGCGACCGCGCACCATGGGGGCTCGCAGAGCTTTGGTCAAGTTTGTGGTTTCCCGGTGGAGCTGGACCTGGGTGCTGGCGACGGATTTGAGCTGCTCGGAGAGGCTGGCGTAGGCGGAAATACGGCTGGTTTCGAGTTCCTGAAGTTTGCTATCTACTTTGTCAAGGGAAGTGGCGAGGGGCTGGACCAAGTCATCGATAGCTCGCTGACGTTGGTGCAAGTCCACTTGGGCGCGCTCTTGGAACTGGGCTAGGCTGCCCTGGGCTAGCTCAACGAAGGATTGACTATTTTGGCGCAGGGCATCGGCGGAGAGTGCCTTAAAGGCGTCTGCTAGTTGAGTTTGGGCGTCGTTGAGAAGGGCGAGTTTTTCTTGGGCGCT
Organism: uncultured Pseudanabaenaceae cyanobacterium; assembly: GCA_938021205.1. Classification (GTDB taxonomy): domain Bacteria; phylum Cyanobacteriota; class Cyanobacteriia; order PCC-9006; family JAAUQQ01; genus JAAUQQ01. The sequence continues at coordinate 1,644 of CALIGI010000183.1, read as the reverse complement.
GCGCCGTTCCTCTTCAAGGCGAGTTTCTGCCATGGTGCGCCCCATAGTCTCTTTGCGCAGTTCGGTTTCGGTGGCTTGGTTAACCGCTTTGAGGGCGGTGACTTGCTGCTCCTGGCCCTGGAGGCGTTCGACCATGGCAGCCCGCTCAGCGACGACCTCGGCTTTGGCTTTTTCCCGCAGAGCTTGGAGGCGAGCTCGCATGAGTAAGGAAAAGCCTATGCCGCTAAGAAGGAGGCCCAGGGTGAGACCAATGGTGAGAGCCAGGATGAGGCTGAGGGCGTCAGCGGGCATGATCGTACAAATATACTGGTGATGATTGTACGTCCCCGTCATGCAAACCTGGCACGCAAAAGCCCCAACTTCAATGAAGAAGCCAGGGCCTGTGCATGCGTAACCAAATATCCTTCACCGGGACACCGTCTTACCTCAGTTTGTGACCTGGAGACTCCAGGGGGGATCCGACCGACTAATTTATAGTTTCCGAGTACAAGCCCGGTTTACTGCCACTAATCAGGTTAGTTCCCACTTAACACAAGGCATAGATCAAAAAACATTGTTGGCAGTCACCAATGTCTCAGTGAATTGCATTCATCATAGCGACTCTAGTGGGAGCTGACTAGATCGGTTTTTTCCTAAGTTGTGAGGGGGATGACCCTAGATCTCAAAGCTTTACTCCGTAAAGATCCGAGGGTTTACGGTAAAAAACGAATCCGGAAGGTTGAAGCTTAAGAGAATCAGTGATTTTAGGTTGCGAGAGACAACTTAGCCTTACGAGCTAGGAGCGCAGATCTGAGCTGAAGCTGTATTAGCGTGTGACCCAAAACCGGCCCCCTACGTGGCCAATGGATATGGAGGTGATTTAGGCATTAATCAATCCTGATTCCTTCGTGAGGGCTGGGCCAAATTTTTCGGATGGCGGCGATCGCTTGTTCTGCTTCTGCTCTTTGAGATGAACTATCGGCGCTGGTAAGGGTGAGGGTGATATGTCCTAGTTTTCGCCCCGATCGCGACTCGGCTTTGCCATACCAGTAGAGATGAGCATTGGGGAGCGCTGTAAGCTGCTGACGCTTCTTGGAATAGTCGCTACAGGCTGATTCGTAGCCGAGGAGGTTAACCATGACAGCGGCGGGGACAGTTAGCTCGGTAGAACCCAGGGGGCGATCGCTAACGGCACGGAGTTGCTGTTCAAACTGGGAGGTGACGCAGGCATCGAGACTGTAGTGGCCTGAGTTATGGGTGCGGGGAGCAATTTCATTGACCTGGACTTGGCTACCCACCTGGAAAAGCTCAACGCCAAGGATACCGACAAAGTTGAGGCCGGTGAGAATGCGCTGGGCGATGGCCTCAACTTCGGCTTGGATCTCATCACTCACGGCTGCAGGAGCGAGAACCCAGGCACAAACCTGATTCTCCTGCTTCGTTTCCACAACGGGATAGGTGACGATCTCGCCGCTGCTGGACCGGGCCGCTATGATGGCTAGCTCTCGTTCGAAGGGGACAAAGGCTTCTAAGAGGAACGGGTCAAAACCTTCGCGATCCAATACGGTTTTGAGTTCTTCGGCAGTCTTGATCACAGAGGTGCCTTGGCCGTCATAGCCCAGGCGGCGGGCTTTGAGGACAATGGGGAAGCCGAGGGGATTTTGC
>CALIGI010000182.1 GCA_938021205.1 uncultured Pseudanabaenaceae cyanobacterium | reverse complement strand
CACGGGGCTGAGCAGAGGCAGACCGTACTTTTGGCCAACGATATAGTCGTCTTGGCCATGACCGGGAGCGGTGTGGACCAGGCCAGTCCCGGAGTCCGTGGTGATGTAGTCGCCGCCGATGACGACTGGGCTTTCGCGATCGAACAGCGGATGCTTGTACTTGATATGCTCCAACGCCTTGCCATCCACGCTGGCAAGAACCTTCAGCGCTTTGCCAAATTTGTCGGTCAGCGTTTCCACCAGCTCATGGCCGACTAGCAAATAGCGGGGCAATTTGGCTGTTGTCTCACCCGTAGCCCCTGCATCCTCACCGCTATCCACCAAGGAATAGGTCAACTTGCCATTCACAGCCACAGCCAAGTTGCCGGGGAGCGTCCAAGGCGTCGTCGTCCAGATCGCTAGGCCCAAATCGGAGGCATATTTGCCCAGCATCTCCGTCAACCTATCGGGCAAGCTTGTCACCCGAAAGGCCGCATACAAACTATCGGAGGTATGCTCCTCGGGATATTCCAGCTCAGCCTCAGCTAGGGCCGTGCGAGAGCTGGGGCTCCAATGCACTGGCTTGAGACCGCGATAGATGTAGCCCTTAAGGAACATCTCGCCAAACACATCAATCTGCGCCGCCTCGTACTCCGGCAGCATCGTCAGATAGGGATTGTTCCAGTCACCCCAAACGCCATAGCGCTTAAAGCTGTCGCGCTGACCCTCAACCTGACCCATGGCCCATTCTTTGGCCTTCTTGCGGATCTTGATGGGGGTGAGTTCCTTGCGCTCCTTGGACTTCATTGACTGAAGCACCTTCAGCTCAATGGGCAAGCCGTGGCAGTCCCAGCCGGGGATATAGCGAACCTTCTTGCCCTTGAGCAACTGCACTTTGTTGATGATGTCCTTCAGGACCTTATTCATCGCATGGCCCATATGCAGCGACCCGTTGGCGTAGGGAGGGCCGTCATGAAGCACAAAGGTGTCGCCAGGGTTTTCTTTGGCGAGGGTCTCGTAAATTTCCTTCTCGGCCCAGAACGCCTGAATCTCTGGCTCCCGCTGGGTGGAGTTGGCCCGCATGTTGAAGTCGGTCTTCAGCAGGTTAATGGTCTCTTTATAGGATTTTGCCTGCTGAGACTGGGCGGACTCGTTGGTTTGATCAGCAGGGGGGGAAGCGGGAGATTGGGCGTCTGTCACGGTAATTGTGGGGGGTGAGCCAGTAGTCGATTCTGGGGGCGGATAGATGTTGTTGGGATGACGGTATCACGGTTGCTGTGTCATGGCTTTGTTGGGCCGGAGCATCTCCGAGATTCTTACGTCATTGGCGGATAGCTACGCATAACAGCAGCAAAACATTCTTATTATCTGCCAGAAGCGGGATTGGCTTCAAGCCTTGGGTGGGGCTTGGAGCGATGGGGGTTGGCATGGCTTTGGTTTGGGCGGGCTGAACTTCTAGGCAGTTTGGCGATCGCATCCAACTTCGTTACTGGCATTACACCGATGCCAAAGCATCGCCTTGTTTGGCTCAGTGCTGCATTGGTTGAGCTGTTTGGGTCATGTTCATGAAATTATTCACATCGTTGTTTATATAGAGATAAAACTACACTGAAATAATGGAATCGATTTCATTCTGATCTATCATTGCTCTATTATTAAATTATGTATTCGTAGTTTCTGTTTTAATCTCTGTCGCAGAAATAAAGTAATAGGTCTCTGGACTTCTAAAAATAATTGAAGTTATAAAAAATGGCTTTATTCGAATTTTGTCAAATGCGGGAAATCTTTTGGTAAGAGTACTTTTGCCACTCGCTGCTAAATATTCATGCTGCCGAAATATGTTATTTGATGTTCGTTGGTCCACCGCGTCTTTGAACCCGCTGCTATTAGGAACCCTGAGCTGGGTGACGATACTTGCCCCTGCGATCGCGGCTCCTTTTGACCAGCTTGAACAACATTGCGAACCGCAGTCAGTCGGTAGCCACGATTGCTTAGACCCTGTTCCTGCTTATAGCTATCATTTGGGATTGCAATCTGATTATGATGGTGATCTTTGCTTGAACCTAGGCAATTGGGAAGGCGAGAACAAGGTGGTAGTGGAATGGGACGGCCTCCAAACTGAACTAAGTCTCGTGGGCAAGGCTGATGTCCAGCAATATCTTCAGCCGGAGCAGCGAGAAGGCCGCAGTAGCGCCATCGTGCTCTATTCGGATCAGCCCATCATGCCTCGAGTGGCCGAGCAGGATTGTGGTCGAGGTCGCGATACTAATCACGTGACGGTCGTGTCCTGGCCCCAAGATGCTACTGATTCAACTAGCGTTGCCCAAGTGCCGGAAGCAGGCGAGCCTCAAGCCTCTAATTTGTAAGCCTTTCCCGAGATTTATAAACATAAATCCCCCGTAGATAAACGTCAGTTTATCTACGGGGGATTTATGGGTTGAGCTAGATTGGGTGACACTGGGATCTCGCTTTGACCACATCACTTCGTACATCCATGAATGGTCAAACCTAGAGATGGTTATTCCTTTTCCCAGTCCTCAGGTTCTTCTTTCCAGCTTTCATCTTGGGGGGGCCAGTTAGAATCTTCTTCTTCTGAAACCTGGTCGGAAGGAGTTTCTATGCTGCTGTCTTCGGGCTGGTCAGAGTCAATTGCTGGGGCAGGGCTGATCTCACTTTCGTTGGCTTGGGTCGGCTGGCTGGTTTCTGCTTGAGCTGTGGCTGTGGCTCTTGCTTCAGCTTCAGCTTTTGCCTCGGCCTCAGCTTTGGCAGCACCAGCTTTTCTGGCTTTATCCTCAGCTTCAGCTTCGGCTTTAGCGGCTGCTTCTTCCTTGGCTTTGGCCTCTGCCTCGGCTTTGGCTTTAGCGGCTGCTTCTTCCTGGGCTTTGGCTTTTGCTTCTGCCTCGGCTTTAGCGGCTGCTTCTTCCTGGGCTTTGGCTTCAGCTTTAGCGGCTGCTTCTTCCTTGGCTTTGGCCTCAGCTTCAGCTTTGGCTTCGGTTTCGGCCTTGGCTTTCGCTGCCGCTTCTTGAGCCTTTGCTGCTGCGTCTGGGGCTGCGGTATCGACTACATCCGCTCTGGAAGCTTCTGGGCTGGGAGCCGCTGCCTCGGTCTCGGCCTTGGCTGAGGTAGATGTGGCTTCGTCCCAATCTGCTTCGTAGCTGGTGGTTTCTGCTGCTTGGGACTCAGCTTCGTCCGAGGGGCGAACGTATTTCTTGCCGTGGTTCTTACGGCCTTGAAGGCGATCGCGTAAGCTCCCAAAGACACCAGTAATGGCCCCTAAGCTCATTGCACCTTTCGCATCATCAGATTTCTGAGCTGTGTCGGTGGCCTTCTCTGGAATACGATTTGTGGCAACGCTTTCGGTTACTGTCTCGACAGCCTCCTCACCCTCACTTGAACCTTGCTCCTGGAGCTCTTGGACGGTTTCTTTGACCTGCTCCACCGGGGCGGCGGCTTGCACTTTCTCTGCGACTTCAGTCGTAGCTTCTTCGGTTGCTTGGCTGCTCTCCTCCACGGCTGCTTTCGCGGTGGTCATGCCTTTGTCGAGGGAGTCACTCACTTGCTCCTTGATTTTCTTAGAGCTGCTTTGGAGTTTGTCTTTCCAATCGGTGCTCTTCAGTTTTTCAAGGCCCTGCTTCACAGAGCTGCCATCGGCAATAGTGGAGCGCTCATCTGTGGGCAGCTTACTCCAGCGCCACATCAGCGCCTGCCAGCCCAGCCAACCTGTTAAGGCTACGCTGGCAGTTTGCCCCAGAAGAACGGCACCGGTTATGCGCTGGGCACAAATCCACAGCACCAATGCATAGAACAGGGCAACACCACCCCAGATGATGTCATTTTTTCGATAGAGACCGGGGAAGAAAAAGGCCGTGGACAATAGTGCCAGGCCTGCAATGCCAACGAGAATGGCCAGTAAAAAAGCCAGCATGAAAAGGACTCCTGATCAGGGGCAGATCGCAGCTCTTCTAATCCTAGGCTGGCTGGCAACAGATTTTTGCGTTTAGCAGCCATTCTTAAACGAAGACCTAAATGTAATCGTGGTTGGAATGTTTGAGGTTGCGTTTGAGAGCTGATGAGTTACGAGTGAAAGTTAAGCTTGGCCTGGCTTTGAGGGCGGATTCTCGTTGGTTCTCCGATTCTGTGCCGTCGTCTGCCAGGCCTTCCGGATTCCTTTGTGCTTAGTTCACATTCATGGTCTTGATCTTCCAGTTGCCGTCTTCCTTGACAAGGTTGTAGCGCACCTGCAGGTTTCGGTCCTCGCGATTTCGAGTGAGTTGATCGCCCTGATAGTATTTCGCCAGTTCGGTTACGGTGGCGATGACGCTGGCTTCGTCAGGACTGGTGCCTTCGGATTTGACTTCGTTGATAGCGAGTTTGTGCTGGTAGCGCACCTCAGTGCCGTCTTGCTCGGAGAGCCGAACTTCCCCAGCCCAGCGATCCAAAGCCTCTCCCGTGAGTACATTTTTGAGTAGCTCGCCATTGGGCTCACTGCCAAAGACTTCTGCTTTGGTGCTAAGCCACAGTTCGATGACTTGTTGGGCATCGGTTTTGGAGAGGGGGCCAGTGGCAGAAACGCTGGTGGCAGCATTGGACGGGGTTAGACCATCAATCACGGGCTCTCCTAGGCTGATACTGGGCTGATTTTTGTCGAGTTTGGTGACCACTTCGGATGAAACGCTACCTGAATCAACCTGGCTACCGCTGCCCAAGCCGCTAATCCAGCCGAATATTTGGCTTAGCAGGGCGAAGAGAATCCATAACGTGAGGAGGCCAACTCCAGCCAACATCAGGAGGCGGCCAATTTTGATAGAGCCTAAGGGGCCAGCTGCGGAGGACCCTCTGCGAGATGCGGCTCCGTCTCGACTGCGGCGACGTCGCTGGCGGCGGGTTTCACTGGGCTGGTGTTCTAGATCTAGATCTGCGCTGGTGCCGTTATCAGCATTTCCATAGGCTATGGCAGCTCCCCCAGCGGCAGCAGCAATACCTGCTGCACCTGCTGCAACGGCTCCTGCGCCATCGTAGCCGTCGTAGTGGCCATTGCCATTGCTGTGGCTATCGTTGTTGTCGTTGTAGCCATTGGGGGCCGCTAGGGTTGCAGTGCCTGCGGTCTTGTAGGTTGAGGCTGAACCCACTGCTGTAGATTGGCGATCGCTACGCAAGCTTCCGGAGGAATCGCCTGTCCAAGCACTCCCCATGGCTACACCCGAGCCCTGCCAATCTTGACTGACAGCTTCTGTGGGAAGGGACTCCAGGTAATTCTGCACCTCAGGATTGGCAAAGTAATCCTTGAGGGTGGTTGTCTGCCCCTTGAGATCAAGGAAATTGGGAAAGACCTCATCTTGGAGCCAGCGCTCCGCATAGAGGCACAGACCGGGCAGTAGATCCGGAGAGCCCTGGGAATGCTCCCGGATAAAGGCAAGGGGTTCATATTCCTGGCTAAACTCCAGGGCGCGATTGGCCTCCTCGGTTTGACCCAGCATCAAGGCGCAGACAGACTGCTCTAGGTGGACATCCTGGCGATTGCTGAGACCTGACAGAATTCGCTTGGCACGCAAGGCAAGGTCAGGCTTTTGTTCCGCGAAGGCACGAGCCATGAGGGCATAGACAGCCAGATAGGAGGCCACGGCTGAGGGACGACGAGCTTCCTGTTCAAACAGCTCCTGCTGTTCGCCTACGGTGAGATAGTCCCGTAGCTGCTGGATGAAGCGAAGAAAGTCATCGGTGTCGAGACCGGATTGATCGCTGCCGTTGCCGTCAATGCCGCCCCGTTCATGGAGCATCTCATTGAGAACTTGAATGCCTTTTGTCCGCTGGGAGGCGGCTTCGGCGGGCTGGGAGATAAGTTCTAGCACCCGGTAGGGACGTAATCGGTATAAATCACTTCGCACTTCGCCTCTTACCCCTGCAAATAAACCTTCTTGGAGCAGGAGGCTTTCCCCTGCTTCTAAGGCCTCGGCGGCCTCTTCATAGTGGGATTGCTGCCACTGTTCTCGGCCCAGTTCCAAGTTGCTGAGGGCGATGGTGAGAGAGACATCAGCGGCAATCATTTCCGCATCACCCACACCAGGATTATGGGATTTCATCTTGGCGAGGTGGGTTTTACCCAGCTCTAAGACCAGCTCGTATTCACCGAGTTCTTGCAGGAGTAGAAGTGCCCCAATGAGCTGGTGATCTTCTACATCGATGCCATGGGGCTGGGGCGTTCCGGCCTTGCCTCGACTGAAGCGCTGGGAGAGGCTGGCGGTTTGTTGAAGGAAGGTCTGGTCGTATTTCTCACGGGCCGCAGCATCAGATAGGACGCTGTAGGCTTCGTCTAGGAGTTCGCGGCGAGCTGCGATCGCTGGTTCCGAATACTCCCGCCGGGGCAGCTGCATCGTCCGGTCCTTATGGGCCTGTTGCATCTGCTCCGCCGTAGCCTGAGTGGGCAGTCCCAAAATTCGATAGTAGTCGAGCGGAATACGCACGATGACCGTCCTCAGACATCAACAACAAGTCTCGGCTCTTGAGCCTTTGCACGATCTCCTATCAGTCGATCCGATGTGTTGGAAAAGGGATACAGAACCCCCCACAGTGCCAACAGCGGGAACGTCTTTGACAGAAAGAAAATTGGCAGGATCACTCAAGCATAACCCAAAGTTTCGGCTATGCAGAAGCGCTATTCAGTAAGCTTCGTATGCAAGGTTACAACGGCGACTTGCCATATTGCGTGCTCGTATAACAACCTCATTGATTTGGCCTGGAACTTAATCCCAGTAGTGTCAATGCTTGAGACAATTGGCTAACTGCTCTAAATACTGCTTGGGCAGTGAAATTTGGATGGCTAGCCCTGGGGAGAGCTCTGTTTAGAGAGGCTGAATCTTGGGGCTGCGCTTCATAAACACTTTTACGTCATGGCCAGCTCGTCCTAGAATCTAAGACGGTCCAAGTATCACCAGAGTCTCCATGCTGTCGTCGAAAAGCGGATTGCGGTAGGCTAGGGCCAAACTTGGTTCTCCTTGCGGTCATTGACCATTGGGAATAGTAGATCTCGGTTAGAGCGGATAGGACGATAGCTTCATGCCCCAGGAACGGACAGCGCCCGAATTTGACGCCTCAAAGGCAGTTATCACTCGAGAAGAGGCACTACGCCTGTACGAGGACATGGTGTTGGGCCGTTTCTTCGAAGATAAATGTGCCGAGATGTACTATCGCGGCAAGATGTTTGGCTTCGTTCACCTCTACAACGGCCAGGAAGCGGTTTCCACCGGCATTATCAAGGGGGGCATGCGTTCCGATGACTATGTGGCGAGTACCTATCGCGACCATGTCCATGCTCTGAGTGCTGGCGTTCCGGCTCGTAACGTGATGGCGGAGCTATTTGGTAAGGAGACGGGCTGTAGTAAGGGCCGAGGCGGCTCGATGCATATGTTCTCGGCGGAGCATAATCTTCTCGGAGGCTATGCCTTTATTGCTGAGGGTATTCCGGTTGCCATGGGCGCGGCTTTTAACGCGAAGTATCGCCGTGAGGCCCTAGGGGATCAGTCTGCGGACCAGGTGACGGCTTGTTTCTTTGGTGATGGTGCGGCGAACAATGGCCAGTTCTTTGAATGCTTGAACATGTCGGCGCTGTGGAAGCTGCCGATTATGTATGTGGTGGAGAACAATAAATGGGCGATCGGTATGGCCCATGAGCGTGCCACCTCTGTTCCTGAAATTTACAAGAAGGGTGAAGCCTTTGGTATGCATGGCGTTGAAGTGGACGGTATGGATGTGCTGGCCATGCGCCATGTGGCTCAAGAGGCTGTGGCCCGCGCCCGTGCTGGAGAAGGTCCGACGCTGATTGAGGCGCTGACCTATCGCTTCCGGGGTCACTCCTTGGCGGATCCTGATGAACTACGTTCTAAGGAAGAGAAGGAGTTCTGGTTGGCGCGGGACCCAATCAAGAAATTCTCTAAGTTCATGGTTGAGTATGGTCATGCTACGGCGGAAGAGCTGAAGGCCATCGATAAGAAGATTACGGCACTGGTGGAAGAAGCCGTGCAATTTGGTTTGGATAGCCCTGAGCCTAATCCTGAGGATCTGAAGAAGTACATCTTCGCTGAAGAGTCTGTATAGAGCTGGGCCGTAGGACCTGACTGACTAATTGCAGAAAAGACCTGAAGGCTTAGCCTTCAGGTCTTTTCTTTTCCCATGACTTGGAGTTGAAGTTTGTTAGGTGGCGTAGGGGATTTCGTTGGCTTTGAGGCGATCGCTCACTGCCTCCCGAAAAGCCTCTTTTTGATACTCATACCAAGGCTCATCCAAGTCTTCATCCGACATCAAATCCAGTAATTGCTGACTGCCATTGGAGGAATAGAGCAGTTTGAGCATTTGCTGAAGGAGTGGTGGTTTTACCTTCGCCCGGGTGAAGGCTTCCAGGGTGGTGAGGTCTTCGCTCATAGCCTGTTTGCTGGGCATGTCTATCCAGTCATCGGAAATCAGGATGTGGCGAATGCCGTCGATGAAGGCGACCTGATCAGGGGGCAAGATGGTCTCATCCACATCGCACAGTAGGGAGACATCTTCCTCGGAGACCACACAAAATTCTCCGTCGGGTTTGTGAATGTAGAGGCTTTCGCCCGATGAGATGATGCCGAGTTCGCTCATCAACTGGGAAAGGGAGACGGGGAGGGCCATGGGATTTGCGTTGCGATGTTGGCGAATGGTGGTTTGATTATCTCAGGTCATTCCCAGTCGGAGAAAATTGAAGGTAATCGGTAATAGGCTGGAGTAGTGGTGATGATGGGCCTATTGCCTTTTGACTCCCGACCTAATTCTCTATTGTCCCTGCTATGCCAAAGTCTTCGCTGCCGCCAAATCTCGTGATCAAGCTGGGCCGCTGGGGTTGGGAGACAGTGTGGCATGTGATGATGTCGCAAATGGCCCCGCGCAGCAAGGATGGGGCGTATATTCGGCCTGAGAGTACCTTTCGCGATGTTGTGAGCGCTGAGTCTGCGGCTAAATATCCTGCTGCTTCGGGGCGCTATCGCTTGTTTGTGGGCATGAGCTGTCCCTGGGCGCATCGAGCGTTGGTGGTGCGATCGCTCAAAGGCCTCGAATCTGCTATCCCCATTACGGTCGTTTCCCCATCCCCCGAATCTGGGGGATGGATTTTTGACAAACCGTTCGACCTTGTTGAGGGAAATACTTGCCTCTCCATGGCCCAGTTTTATCGCCAGGCCCATGCGGATTATGGCGGACGCAATACGGTGCCGGTGCTGTGGGATAGCAAGACCAATGCGATCGTCAATAACGAGAGCAGCGAAATCATCGTCATTCTGAACGAAGCCTTCAGCGAATTTGCAGAGCGTCCCGAGTTAGACCTCTACCCCGAGGTGCTACGGGCGGAGATTGAGCAGTGGAACGCCAAGATTTACCCCGCGATTAACAACGGCGTTTATCGCTGTGGCTTTGCCCAGACCCAGGCAGCCTACGATGCGGTGATAGAAGAGCTGTTTGGGGCGTTGGATGAAATTGATGAGGCTTTGGCCACCCGGCGTTACCTCTGCGGAAAAGACTTGACCCTGGCGGATGTGAGGCTATTTACGACGCTGGTGCGCTTCGATGTGGCTTATCACGGGATCTTTCGTTGCGATCGCCGTCGTATTGCGGACTACCCTAACCTCAGTGGCTACCTACGAGATATTTATCAGCAGCCTGGTATTGCCGCCACCTGTGATATTCCTGCGGTGAAACGGGATTATTACGGAAACTTATTTCCCCTCAATCCGAGTGGGATCATTCCTGCTGGCCCTGATGTTGGACAGCTATTGAAGCCCCATAACCGTCTCATGCTAGGGAACAAGAACTGAATCAAATCAGACCTTCCCCCTTGTCAACGAGAATTTGAGGGGGGATCAGGCTGCGAGAGGAATAAATCCTCGCTCCTAGCCCCTGATTAAGGGCTCCGCTTCTGTTTTGAAACCATTTTTTGGGTCAGGGTTTGCTTACGCCATTTCGCTTGATCTCCAGTAGTTGTACTCACGTCTATTTATGGCTTTTAAGTTTAATTTTATATGGAGCATTTAAGTCGTCGCTTTAGCCGAGGGCTTTAGAGGTGCCTACTGCGAGATTGTTGGGGTCGTATTAAAACCTACAGTCTTCGCTGTGTGTGAGGAACTCTTTGACTATTAATCCATGATTTCAGTGTGTTCATTTGGGCCGTCTCTTAAGCCCCTGATTGCTCTAACCCTCATTGGGGGGTCGTTGTTAGTTGCCGCTGACGTTGCTACTGCCGCCGAAGCAGAGATGCCATTGGCGCTGGCCCCCGTTTCAGATTCAGGCGATGTGGCTGATGTGGCTGATGCTACAGCCAGCGTTGCGTTGGGGGTCTATGACGATGCCTTGATGGGACAAGTGACTTCTGTCTCTCAGTTGCGGGATGTAAGGCCCACGGATTGGGCTTTCCAGGCGCTCCAGTCCTTGGTTGAGCGCTATGGCTGTATTGCGGGCTATCCCGATGGCACCTACCGGGGTGACCGGGCTATGACGCGCTATGAATTTGCAGCAGGTTTGAATGCCTGTCTGGATCGGGTCAGTGAGCTAGTTGCTTCAGCGACTGCTGAGATGGCCACCCAGGACGACTTGGCGGTTTTGCAGCGTCTGCAAGAAGAATTTCAAGCTGAGTTGGCAACCTTGCGGGGGCGTGTTGATTCCTTAGAATCCCGTACCGCAGAGCTGGAGGCCAATCAATTCTCCACGACCACGAAGCTTTCGGGGGAAGTGATCTTCAGTGGTGCAGGGGCTTGGGGCGCAGCACCGGGTGGTGATGATGCCAATGCAGTGCTCAATAGCCGTGTTCGTCTAAATTTGTCCACCAGCTTCTCCGGCAAAGACTTGCTGTTGACCGGCCTCCAGGCCCACACTTTTCCCGGTGGGAATAGTAGTATCGCTGGCACGTTGGGTTATGGCGATCCGGTTTTCAACGAAGCGAGCCATGTGCGTTTGGGAACCGAACCCCAGTTTCCCAGCACGAGTCCCCTCGATCTCTCTTCTACAGATTCGGGATCTTTGGAGCTGTATAAGCTGCTCTATATCTTCCCCGTGGGCGATAAGGTTACAGCTTTTGTAGGGCCTAAGGCCGAAGTTAGCGATGCTTTTCCTTCGGTGTTGCCCTTTGCCAATGAAGGTCAGGGAGCGTTGTCCCGTTTTGGCACGTTGCCTGCCTCCCACCGCGTTTCTGGTGGAACGTCTGGGACGGGCTTAGCAGCGGCGGCGGGTTTGATTTGGAATGTTTCAGATGCCATTGATCTACGGGCGCTCTATGGCAATGTCAACTCCAGTATTGCGGGCAATGAGGGCTTTCCAGGGACACCTCTTGGAGCAGGCGTTTTTAGCGGCAGCTATGTGGCGGCGACCCAGCTGACGGTGAACCCCAGCGATCGCCTCCAAGCGGCGTTCAACTACGCCCATAGCTATCACCAGATCAACATCCTGGCTACGGGCTTGGGCAGTGCAGACATTGGTGCTGTGCTGTTCCCTGCGGCGGATGTGGCGGCGATCGCCGATGAGGGCATTTCTTTTGATACCTTGGGTGCCACTTTCAACTACAAGCTCACCCCCAAGCTAGAACTGGCGGGGACCGCCACTTACATCATGAGTGACCTGGTAGACGTGAATGCCTCCACTAACTTCTTGACTTGGATGGCGGGCGTGAAAGCTAGTGATATCTTCCGTGAAGGGAATAGTGCCGGACTGTTGTTTGGCCAACCCCTCACACGCCAGAGCACGGGAGGTCGAGCAATCGACCCTGCTGATGCCACGCCGTACCACCTGGAAAGCTATTTCAACTTTAAGGTGAATGACAACATCAGCGTTACCCCCGGTGCAGTTGTGATCTTCAACCCCGAAGGCCAGTCTGATCGGGACACGGTTGTCATGCCTGTGGTCCGTACAACCTTCAGCTTCTAGGAGAGATGCGGGCTAGGCCAATGACCTAGCCCGCATCTTTTCTGATCTGGCCTGGAAAAGGCCTCGAAAGCCATGGACCAAAACAGGGCACAATGGTTTCAGTGCAAGGCTTACCCCCATGGCATTGGCCCCAGCCCATCTCCTGTTAATTCTGGACACCGAGACCAGTGGCATTGATGCCGCAGAGCACCATGTCCTCGAAATTGCGGCAATTCTCTATTCCGTGGAGCATCAGTGTGTTCTCCAGCAAATCAGCACGCTGATTCCTGGCAACCGAGAAGACAACCCGGCCCAGTTTGTGAATAACATCCCCATCACTGCGGTGAACGATACGCCTGGGGAACTAGCGGAATACCTTTGTCGAACGATCACCTACTGGGGGAAAATGGCGGAATACGTCGTGGCCCACAACGCTCCCTTTGATCGCAAATGGTTCAAGGACCATCCTATTTTTGCCTCGCTGTATAACCAACAGTGGCTTTGTACTTGCCATGAGTTCACCTGGCCCCAGCAGCATCGACCGGGGCAGAAGCTCATCGATCTGGCCTTAGCCCATGGAATTGGCGTGAGCAGCGCCCACCGGGCTTTGACAGACTGCCAGCTCATCGCTTCCCTGTTTGATCGCATGGAGGATTTGCCAGGGATGATTGCCCAGGCCGCAACGCCTAAGGTTTTGGTGCGGGCGGATGTTTCCTTCAAAGACAAACAACTGGCTAAGGATGCGGGCTTCCGCTGGGATGGTAAGGGCAAGCAATGGACCCTGCGCATGAATCCGGCTGAGGCTGAGAAGCTGCCCTTTGCCCATAGTCTATTGGAAGAGGATGGGACGACGGTCATCTCTGCTTCATCTGGATCTGAGGCAGATGCTACTGCGGGAGCATCTCAGGCGAAAGTTGCCTCGAAGCGGAAGCCTAAATCTGAGCCAAAGCTTGAAGAGGCTAAATCTGCATCTAAGCCTGAACCGGTTGAGGATGAAAATGTATTGCCGTTTTGAACCCAGCAGGATCTAATGCAGATTCTGAGATCAAATGAAGATTGGGTTGTTTTAATTATACGCAAGTAGTAAAAAATACATCAATATAAAGGTTCGATACTGAAACTACGATTCTTCCGTAAAAACCTCTCTCAAAGCGGGTTTATCTCACCTAGGATGTAGACAAATCAATCAGTGAAAAGCCACATGACTCTGGCATTGCCGCGCACCCGTGCTCCCCGCTTGAACGACCCAACGGTGTTTAAGTTGCCCTGCGGTTTAACCATTATTGCCGAGCAGATGCCCATTGAGGTGGTGACGCTTGATGTATGGGCGCGGGTGGGGTCTGCCATGGAACCGGATGAAATCAACGGCATGGCCCATTTCCTGGAGCACATGGTGTTCAAGGGAACGGAGCATCTTAAGGCTGGAGAATTTGAGCAGCGGGTAGAAGAGCGGGGCGCGGTAATGAATGCCGCGACTAGCCAGGACTACACCCACTTCTACATCACCACTGCACCAAAGGATTTTGAGGAGCTAGCACCGCTACAGCTAGACCTCGTTTTTAATCCCACGATCCCCGACGTGGACTTTGAGCCGGAGCGCCAGGTGGTGCTGGAAGAAATTTTGCGGTCTGAAGATAGTCCCCAGCGTCGAGGCTATCGCCACATGATTGAGAGCTGCTTTGATCGCTTGCCCTATCGTCGTCAGGTCTTAGGCCCAGCAGCGGTGATTGAAGGCGTCACGCCCCAGCAGATGCGGGATTTCCATGCGAGTTGGTATACGCCCCAGAACCTTACGATTGTGGCGGTGGGTAATTTGCCCGTGGAGACCATGGTGGAGACGGTGAAGCGTTCTGTGCCAGAGCAGTTTAAGCAACGCAAGAACAGTCCTGTGATTCCCACCGCAGCCGTGTTGCCTGAGCCGATCCTCAAGCAAGTCAGTCGCCATGAGTTCACGGATCCTTCCCTTCAGCAGACGCGGCTGATGATGAGCTGGCGGGTGCCGGGTCTTCAGCATGTGGATGACACCTATGGCTTGGATGTCTTGGCCTCGATTCTGTCCCAGGGACGGACGTCTCGGTTGATTCAGGATTTGCGGGAGCAGCGGGCTTTGGTGACTTCGGTTTCTGCTAGCAATGCGGACTATTGGGCCCAGGGACTATTTACGATTTCAGCGCGGCTCAAGGCTGAGAATTTGGAAGTGGTGGAAGCGCTGGTTGTGGAGCATTTGAACCGTTTGTGCAATACGCCTGTGACGGAGGCGGAGATTTCGCGGGTGCGGACCCAGGTGGCGAATCGGTTTGTGTTTGGCAATGAGCGGCCTAGCGATCGCGCCGGTCTCTACGGCTATTATCAGACCCTCATTGGCGACCTAGAGCCTGCCTTTGACTATCCCGAAATCATTCGCAGCATCACCGCTGATGACCTTCAGGCTGCCGC
>CALIGI010000181.1 GCA_938021205.1 uncultured Pseudanabaenaceae cyanobacterium | reverse complement strand
TGATACCCTCGCTTCGCGCTTCTTGACACCACTCTTTTGAAGCGCGATCCTTTACTTAATCTCTAACCTCGCTTCGCGCTTTCTATACAACCCCGCCGAAGTTTCGGTTACTCCATGACCGAGGTGACTTTCATTTTGCACCGCTCAAATCCTCTGACAGCAAAGAATTACGAGATATTTGAGGAATAAGCTTGTGGGAATGTGCCAGTCCCGCTGCCCCTTCTGGGCAAGCGGGCGGGCAATCACACAGAACAGGGTTTGACTCTTGGATTTCTGGTTCAAATTCGGGATGCCAAAGGGACTTGTAGCGATAGAGAGAACTGCTGCCAATCCCTTGAGCTAGGAGTGCCTTGAAACGGGCGGTAATGGTGATTGGCCAGCTCGCCAGTTTGATAAGCTGATCCACCGCCGCTTGAATCTTCTCCTGAGTGCTGCTGATCAGCTTCTGGTGATAGGTCTCTTCAGTAGGAGTGCTCTGGTTTGCAGTGGCTGCTTTGTACTTTCCTAGCTCCTTGCCATAGGGAAAGTAATGACTGTTCTCAATGCAGCGAACCCAGTCTGTTATTCGTTTGGTGATTTCATGCTGATGCTTGCACCAAACCTTATAGCCCGGTAAAGCTTTTGCAGCAGCCACCACCTCATCAATCAAAGCCTTGCCGGTGAGCGGCTCACCCCCGACGATCGCATGGTGAAAAATAAAATAGCGCATGACCAAGCGACCCAGCAGCCGGTTCGTCATGCCTTTACCGGTCCAACCCAGGTTGATCTCCGCTTCCAGGTCATTGAAGAACTTGTCGGCCTTCTCTGAGATGAAGACTCGCTGACGCTTCTGTTGCTTCAACACCTGGGCAACCTTCTTCCCCGTCACCAGGTTTTGAGCTTGAGCGCGTTGCCACAGCTCGACAAACCGTTCTGGACTGCTGTAGACCGGCTCTAAGTCGTCGTTGAGTAACTTTGAGCCAGGGTCTTGTAGGGGCAGACGATGAGCATTGAACAGACTGGGAGAACCGGCTTTAACGTACTTCTTGGTATTGGGAAAGACTTCGAGCTGTCCACCCCGGAGCTTGAAGCCCTTGTTCGTCAGCAGCGTAGCCACGGCACTGGCAATTTTCCAAGAGCGCTGGGGTTTCTTGAAGGGGAAGTAGAGATGCAGACCACCGCTATAGCTGGAGGTGCAGGTTGTCGAGGACACAAGATCTAGCGTTTCTAAGGCCTCTTTGATCTTGCCAATCGCAAAGGGATCTTGCTTGGGGTGGTAAGGACTGTCGATATCAATATCGAGCAGACAGTAGTTTGTCTTGGAATCGAAGCGCACGCCAAAGAGTCGCCCGCCCTGGAGGATGAGGCGGTCGGAAAGGGGGTGGCGCGATTCGGTGACCCAGTTAGGCTTTTGGCCAGGGTCAGGAAATGCCGAAGAGATATAGCTGTAGCGGAATGGAAAAAGCGAGAGATAGGGATGCCCTAACTCCTGGATGTACTCAGACCGCTGCGGGGGAGATGCAGCAGCCATGGATCATCGGTGAACGAAGGATGTCACTGATGCAAAAGCTGAAGGCCCAGACTCAATCGAGCTGACCCAGCTTAGAAATAGAGTTGTCATGCACAGACTCACAAAAAGGACGAACGATCCTGTGACGTTTTGAACTGTGCTACGATCAAGGGAAGTCTAATAACCTTGAATTCGTGTTTTGCACTGGTTCAATCGCCTAAGCCCCTGGACAGCCAATCCGTGGGGTTTTCGCGTTTTAAAGACGCGTCTGAGGGGCCAACCCCGGACTTTTGTCGTTTAAAGGGAACAGGTTCCCCGCGAAGCATTATTGAGATGGATGGAGACCTAGCGCCCACGGTGACAAGGCCGTGCTGGGTTTCGCTACGCTAGGTCGTTGTTGAAAGCATCATTCTCTGAAGTGTCTCCGCTGTGTTGTTAGCTCTGGTGAGCATCCGTATCCTCTGCATCCTCCGCATGGCGAGCTAGCTTGGACCTTGTATCGCTGTGGGTCGCCGCATTGTTCATCGTCGCTTAGCGCAGTAATTTTAGCTCTTGAGTTAGCTGTGAAATGGCTTGAGCATTTTGCAGTTGTAATGCCTTAGTTTCGTTTAAATCGTCTTGGAACTGTGCTTGCTGCTTCGCGACTTGATCCAATTTTTCGCTAAGTTGCCGGTCGCGTTCTGCACTGTCCCTAGAGGTTCGTTCTAGTAGACGTTCGATTCGGCCTAAGCGGCTTTCTGTCATGTCGCTCCAGTCAGGAGCATTCCCGCCCATAGACCTGCTGTAGCTGCGATGGCTGCGACAACAAGGAAAGGAATCCAGGAGACAGTAGGCGAAGAAGGGCGATATATCTTAGACTTCAGGTCGCGATTCGTTGTTTCAATGTCTGCCAGCAGCTCAGCGATCTCAGCTAGGTTGGCATCATCAGTATTTGTTGTCTTCACAACCGTTCCTTGCTCGAATAGTTACCTCGTCCCAACTCTGATAGAGATTGCTGGGAGCTGACGATCTATACAGGTTGTGCTGGAAGTTTTAGAGCGTGAATTGTTATGCTGCTCCACCCGCAAGCATCAGCCCCGCACATAGACCAGCAGCTCCGAAAATCATTGCAGTTGCGAAAACGGGTAACCAGGCAAAATCAGATGGAGCAGGTTCTTCATCTTCAGCATCAATACCCATGTCAGCTTGAAGCTCGGCTAAACGCTTGCCCGTTGCTGCAATGATGGCTTGCCCTTCACTGCGCTTCGCTGCGGTTCTGGCCTGTATGTCGCTAATTTCCTGGAGTTCAGGGATTTGAGCAATCGTCATGAATTTTGAGTCCTTATCTCAGCTAGTACTTCTTGCAGCAGTGAGCGGATGTCTGTATCCAACTCATTATGCTGCTCTTTTAGATTTTGGATTTTCTGCTCATAGCTATCTCGCCGGGAACCCAAGGCACTGAGCACCTGGGTTAAGTCACCGACCTGCTTACCCACTTGGGAGATGTCACCGGTTAAGGCTTCAATTGACTTCCCGTTGCTGGCGATCGCCTGGGCCAGAGCCCTCACGATTTCATCGTTATCCATAGGAGGCAATCACGTTACTGAAATTAGTATGCCTGTCCGCGACATTAGTGTCCAGCGTAATCCGGTTTTAGGATTGACACTAATGTCGAGCAGGTCTAATTTGGAGATGTCAACTACTGGAGATCGTCCGATGGCCGAAAAAGCCAAAAAGGTAAGGCCCTCGGTGCTCCCCCTCTCAGTTACGCGCGCTCGACAGTATGTAGCTCAGCGAATGAGCAAGGCTGTTGCAGAGTCGCTGGGAGATGGAGACGTTATTGATGTGGCGATGGAGCTTCTTGCTCAGGAGTCGCAAGGTAACGCTTAGTTGCACCGAAGCAGGGCAAGCACAGTTGATTGAAGCCCACCTGTGCCCACCCCTAACCCCAACTGATGTCACCAATTGGAGCTAATGAATTATGACCCGTAAATCGACCCTCATTGAATGGGGGCATCATCTTGGTGTGGTTTCTGATGCCCACCAGGGCCAGGAAATGACCATGACAGCGTTGGAGCAAGGTATTAGCCAAGCCTTAGTCCAGCGAGGGCGCGTGGTTAGCGTCGATGAATTTGAAGATCAAGGTTGCGGCTATACCTTCCAAGAAGGGGTCGCAAACAACGCCCGCGTTCTAGTCGAAGAGGTGGGAGAGATTGTCCAGGGCGTGAGACATAAGTTCTGGAAGCGCTAGAGCGCCAGGATATCTTTTACGACTGAATTGCTGATTTTTGGGGTGCGTCTGCAACTCCCCTATTTCTCAATCATCAATCCATGATGCTTTCTAACCCGAATCGCTGGAGCCAGTGTCAGGAGATCGCCGCAAAGCTAAAGCAGCGCTCGCTCAAACCGACTGGCACCGCATCCAAT
>CALIGI010000180.1 GCA_938021205.1 uncultured Pseudanabaenaceae cyanobacterium | reverse complement strand
AAAGCTGAAACTCCACCGTTTGCGCGTCACTCATTCCCTAAACCGAGAAAATACTGAGCCCATTGTAGCCTCAGCGAAAGCAGACCTCACTACCCATGAAAATCAGTATCTACTTCACATTGGCACGGACGCCCATCTGGGCAGCGTAGGCGATCGCAAGTGCATCCGCCGCATCATCGGGCTTCGGTATCTGATCCAGCTTGAACAAAAATGCCACCGACTCCTGAATCTCCGCCTTGCTGGCTCCGTACTGTGCCACCGAAGATTTCACCTGGGACTGGTGCAAAAAAATGGGCTCCTGCAAACCACAGTCCCCTAGGGCCATCTGAATGATGCCCAAAGCCCTCAAAACCTTATTTGCATTGGTGTTCTCGCGACTAAAGAAAGGCATCTCCAGGGCCACCGCATCGGGCTTGACAATGCTGCACAGCTCGCAAACATCGTCGTAGATCTGCCGCAGTCGGACGGAGAGGTTGGTTTTGGAGTCCGTTTTGATTACACCGTAGTCCAGCACCCGCTCATCACAAATTGCGGCATAGCCAATGGAGGCGATCGCCGGGTCAATGCCCAGGACTACCTTGCCCTCAAAGTCCATGACTTCCATGTCCATGCGATCGTGCCGCTGCCGTTAGAACTAGCCAATCATAGATCATCCGTATTGATCACGCAGACTATTCTTTGATACATGTTGCGAGCTGGCTGGCCTGGTCCTTCAAATCTTGCCGTTCAAGACGAAGCACTGCAAAGCCGTTACATGACCTCCCCGGTAGCAATTAGCATTGCTAGTCTAAGGCTAGACTTAGCCCCCAGCGTTACAGCATCCCCCCATGACGACTACCGCCCCCCAGCAGCTCTACCGCAACATCCAAGAATTCTATGACGCCTCCTCCGGCCTCTGGGAGTCGGTCTGGGGGGAGCACATGCACCATGGTTACTATGGTGCCGATGGAAGCATCAAGAAAGATCGTCGCCAGGCTCAAATTGATTTAATTGAGGAGTTGCTGAACTGGTCAGAGGTTGAGCAAGCAACTGACATCCTCGACGTGGGCTGCGGCATCGGTGGCAGCACCCTGCATTTGGCTCGCCAGTTTAATGCCAATGCCACGGGCATTACCCTCAGCCCCAAGCAGGCTCAACGAGCGAGACAGAGAGCCGCAGCAGCAGGCATTGCCTATAAGGCCAATTTTCAGGTGGCCAATGCTCTAGCAATGCCCTTTGCGGATAATAGCTTTGACCTCGTTTGGTCTCTGGAAAGCGGTGAGCATATGCCGGATAAGCAGCAGTTCCTTGGGGAATGCTGTCGAGTATTAAGGCCTGGGGGGCGGCTCATGATGGCGACTTGGTGTCACCGCAATGGCCCCCCCGAACTCAGCATTCAAGAAAGTCAGTTGCTTAAGCAAGTCTACGACTTGTTCCACCTACCCTATGTCATCTCCTTGGCCGAGTATGAGGACATTGCCAAGGCTTTACCCTTAGACAAGGTTTGCAGTGCTGACTGGTCTAAAGCTGTTTCTCCCTTCTGGGATGTGGTGATTGACTCAGCTATTAATCCCCAAGCCTTGTTTGGACTGCTGAGTAGTGGTTGGACCACCCTACGGGGCGCATTTGCCCTGGAACCCATGCGAAAGGGCTTGGCAGATGGAACCATTACCTATGGGTTGATTAGTGGGCAGAAGCAATCGTTGTAATCGTTCCCTGGGAAACCCATTCGCCATGGGCGACCTAGGACGCCGTCGCACCGCTCAGATCGAGCTGTAAATCTTTAGGTAATCCTTCGCAAGTGTCTAGACCACGAACGCCTTCAAGCTGAGTCTCGCTGTCCCACTCAACACCCTCTAGATTGCTGCGATTGAGATCAGCCCCACTGAGGTCGGCACTCTTGATGATAGCCCCGCTCAGCTTTGCCCCGCTGAGGTCGGCCAAGCTGAGGTTGGCTCCATTGAGCTCTGCTAGACGCAGGTCAGCATTGCTCAGATCTGCCAGGCTGAGGTTGGCCCCGGTGAGGCCCGCCTGACGCAGATCTGCACTGCTGAAGGAAGCTCGGTTGAGGATGGCCCCATGGAGCAGGGCACTGGATAAATTAGCGCTGCGCAGATCGGCGAGGCTCAGGTCCGCTTGATTGAGCGTGGTCCCTCGCAAGTCGGCGAGGCTCAAGTCGGCGAGGCTCAAGTCTGCTCGGCTGAGGTCTGCGCCGTGGAGTAAGGTGCCAATCATATCGGCATTACTGAGGAAAGCACCGACTAAATGCGCCCCGGTCATCAGCGCACGGCTGAGAGACACCCGCCGCAAGTTGGCTCCGCTGAAATCCGTGCCTCCCAGATTGGCCCCGCTCAAATCGGCTCCACTCAGATTGGCACCTCGTAAGTCAGCTCCGCTGAGGTTGCTGCCGCTGAGATCTGTGCCGCTGAGGTCCACACCGCGCAGATTGAGTCCTCGGAGGTCGCTACCCCCCAGGTGAACATTGCTAAGAAATGGTCCGACAATCTCTCCGAAGGCTCCCGTGCCAATACATTGGCTATAGTGGCTGACCTGGAGGATGCGCTGGCGCTGGCGAGCCAGGTGATTGCGACCGTTGGGATAGAAGATGATTTTTTGCTTGAGCTCGTCACGATGCCGGGCATAGCGATTCAGCTCCAGCAGCAGAATCATTACGTTCAAGCCCGTATAGGCATCTACCTGACGTTGACCTAGGGGATGCTCACGGTATTGCTGTTGCCTGCGCAACCGTTGCATCTTCCGTTGGGGCAGGGTGGGTGGCTCTTCATCGATCATTGCGCCAGTGGACCAGCGAAGGTAGAAATCCTGGAGGCGATGGAATAGGGCTTCTGGTTCAAAGCTCTTGCTTTGGTTGAGCATGACCATGAGAAATTGCACAATTTCCTGGGTGAGGCCGCCATAGCCCAATAGGTCATAGATTTCCCAATCTACAGCAGCGGTTTGAGTTCCGGGCTTGCGCAGCTTTGCCCAGCTTTCGAGTCCGACCCGTAGCTGTTCTGAATAGAGGAACTGGCTAAAGCTACGGTGGCTAATGCAAAGGGTCGCGCCATGGCGGGTGGGCAGGGCAGCCTGGATGCGGGCAATGGGCAATGGCATGGCTGGAGGCCTTACGACCAGGCCTTCTGGCAGGGGAATGTTGCGGGTACTGTGGTGACGTTGAAGTCGTTCTTGGATGGCGCTGAGGGGGACAGTCTCGGTGCCTAGCTGGACGCTGCAAAGGCCAGCCTGGCGAAGTACGGCCCGCAGTTGAGCTGCAGTGAGATCGGGGTTTTGTTGGAGCACCCAATCCAGCAGGTTGCTGTAAAACATCACCTTCGCCGCTGCATCGCTACAGTCGGCGAAACGGCTTAGGTCCATGGCTCCCTGGTAAACCATGTCGGCAATCAGGCCCAGGAACAGCGGCTCACGGCTGAGTTCTCTGATGCAATCGGGGAGGGCTGGGTCACCGAGGAAGGCCTGGAACTGCTCGGGCCGGAAGCCGACGCGCTGGGCCAGTTGTTGCAGCCAGCTTTCTTGGAGTTCCCCATCGAGGGGCAAAATTTCTAGGCGGTCGATATTGTCGGGGATGCTGAGGCTGCGGTCTAGGAGAGAGAGCGATCGCCCTGTAACCACAATGCGATGCTCCCGCTCTAAATAGCTGGCGCAATGCTGCTGAAATTGTCCTACCTGGGCCAAAAACTTCTCCAAAACTGCGGCGGGTTGACAGTCCAAGCCTAGGGTCTCAATGCCATCGATCATAAACAGGAAGCGCACATTCGCCGCTCCGATCCAATTGGGATCGGAGAGGGTGAAATTCTGGGAAATTGCGTCACTCAACCAAACATCAAAGGCTTGGTCATTGAGGGGCGGTACCTCACTCACTCGAATCATTACCGGGGTCCAGGCGGGATGGAGGTGAATGCGAGCCCAATCCGCAAACATTTGGCAGAAGGTGGTTTTACCTCGGCCTGCTTCCCCTTCGATGAACAAGACTTTGTCGTTCCGTAGAGGATCTTCTAGCCACTGGTGCAACCACTGTTGTAGAGAGAACTGTGCGGCTCCAACGACGGGATCACCTGCTGAGGTGAGGGGGCGAGCTTGGGGGGGGACAAAGAGTTCCTTAAGGGAGAAGGCTTCAGGGGTGGGTTTGGCTTCGGCAGGGGGGCGAATCTCTGCTTCGAGATAGCGATCAATGCTGAGGTACTTGCTTAGGGCCGCTTTGCCGCCAATGCGATACCACTCAATTAATCTTTGGACTCGCTCGCCGGAGTTGTTGAGGGGGGCGCGCATGCGCTGATCGGTTAGGAGAGAGGCGCGTTGGGCGATCGCTACAGCCGCTTCTCGCTGAAGTCCCAACTGGGTCAACCGCGCCGCAAAGATGGGATTAAATACTTTGGCCAGGTCTGAACTCGAAAAGTCGATGACCGCAAGGCGCAGCGTCTCATCTGAGAAAGTGAGTTCTCCCAGGTGCAAAAGTGCTTCGGCAACACGGGGTGAGACGGGCTCCTGTCCTACTTTTTTGAGCCAGGGGGCCAGCTTGGGACTGGCCAAAATGGTCTGGATGCTCTCTAGATAGGCCGCCTGGCTGAGTAGAGAAATGCAAGGGCCTAAACCAGGCTCTCGGTGAGTTTTGTCGCGATAGAACTCTAGCAAGTCCCCTGCAATTTCTTCGAAGGGCAGGCTGACTTGGACAAACTTGCCTAGAGGCAAATTTAGGACATCGAGGAGCGAGGTGATTTGCCCCACTATGGGGCCTAGTTCCTGGGACTTGGGACCTTCTTCTGCTAGCTTTGTGGCCAGGCGCAGCACTGTTTCTGCCGCATCAAAACCGGCAGGTAGGGGCTCACCCGTGATCAACCCCTTGATATCCGTCGTGAGAAATTTCCAGATCCGGGTGGACATGCTGCTGATAGCCTGAGCGCGAATAGAAACCGCTTCTTCTCAGGTTGCCCATTTGAAGCGGTGGAGTCGCAATGACAAACCGAATACAGACAGTGTTAAGTGAAAGCGACCGACATGAGTCGGGAGCTAAGCGCCTAGAATGGTTAAGCGCATCACTTCATTGGAGTGATGCCAGATTCTATCGCCCGCGCTTACTGCCCCATGGCCGACAACCTCCCCCAGCACCTTAAAGACGAAATTGAGCTGCGTCGCAATTTTGCGATCATCTCCCACCCCGATGCGGGCAAGACGACGCTGACGGAGAAGCTGCTGCTGTATGGAGGGGCCATTCAGGAGGCCGGAGCAGTGAAGGCGCGGCGTTCCCAGCGCCAGGCCACCTCTGACTGGATGGAGATGGAGCAACAGCGGGGTATTTCCATTACCTCGACGGTGCTGCAATTTGACTATGGCGATGTCAAGATCAATCTGCTGGACACGCCGGGGCACCAAGATTTTAGTGAAGATACCTATCGCACCCTAGCCGCCGCCGATAATGCGGTAATGCTGGAGGACGCGGCCAAGGGCCTAGAGCCCCAAACGCGCAAGCTGTTTGAAGTTTGCCGGATGCGCAAGATTCCAATTTTTACGTTCTTCAATAAGCTGGATCGACCGGGGCGGGATCCCCTGGAATTACTGGATGAGATTGAGCAGGAGCTTGAGCTTCAGACCTATCCGATGAATTGGCCCATTGGCACGGGCGATCGCTTCACGGGGGTCTATGATCGCCGCACCCAGCTAGTCCACCTGTTTGTGCGCAGCACCCACGGCAAGGGCAAGGCAGAAACCTCGGTTTATCCCATGGGTGATCCGGCCTTGGATGACCTGATCGAGGAAGAGCTGTATGAGCAACTCAAAGAAGAAGTCGAGCTGCTAGACGGCCTGGGAGCTGAATTTGACCTAGAAGCGATCCATGCGGGTGAGCTAACGCCGGTGTTCTTTGGCAGCGCCATGAGCAACTTTGGCGTGGAGCTATTCCTCAAGGCCTTTATGGAATATGGCCTCAAGCCCGGTGCCCATACCAGCACCCAGGGTGAGGTTGAGCCGGACTATGAGGAGTTCACGGGCTTTGTCTTTAAACTGCAAGCCAACATGGACCCGAGGCACCGGGACCGGGTTGCTTTCATTCGGGTTTGCTCCGGCCAGTTTGAGAAGGATATGGCGGTGAAGCATGCCCGCACGGGTAAGACGGTGCGGCTGTCGCGACCCCAGAAGCTGTTTGCCCAGGGGCGGGAGTCGGTGGAGGAGGCCTATGCGGGGGATGTGATTGGTCTGAATAATCCGGGGATGTTTGCGATCGGGGATACAATTTACACCGGCAAGAAGCTGGAGTATGAGGGAATACCTTGCTTTTCGCCGGAGATTTTTGCGATTTTGCGCAATCCCAACCCGTCGAAGTTTAAGCCCTTTAAGAAGGGGGTGACGGAGCTGCGGGAGGAAGGCGCGGTTCAGATTATGTATTCGACGGATGAGGCGAAGCGGGAGCCGATTTTGGCGGCGGTGGGTCAGCTTCAATTGGAGGTGGTGCAGTTCCGGTTGGAGAATGAGTATGGGGTAGAGACGCGGCTGGAGCCGATGCCCTATCAGGTGGCGCGGTGGGTTGAGGATGGCTGGGAGGCGTTGGAGAAAATCGGGCGGATTTTCAATACGTTTACGGTGAAGGATAGTTGGAATCGGCCGGTTTTGTTGTTCCGTAATGATTGGAATGTAGGGCAGTTACAGGCGGATCATCCTGACTTGAAGTTGAGGGCGATCGCGCCAGTCGTCTCAGGGCAAGAGCCGATCGCGCTCTAGCCAGTTCAGAAACGTTAAAATCGTAACTAGCGCTGAGTGAGATGTTGCTTTAGGCATTCAGGCCATGACCCTTACAACTCAGAGAATGACGCTGGCGGAGTTTTTGGACTATGACGATGGTTCAGAAGCTACCTATGAGTTGGAGAATGGGGAGCTGATTGCAATGCCAGCGGAAAGTGAGATTAATCGGCGCATTGCCATGTTTTTGCTGATTCATTTGAGTCAGTCGGGCATTGCTCCTGAGCGCTTAACGCTGAAGACAGAAATCGTTGTGACGGGGTCGAGAGCCTCGGTACGCATTCCCGATTTGATGTTTTTATCTGAGGAAGGGGCCGCAGCGCTGGAAGGGGCTAAGCGTTCGACAATTTTGCCGGAGATGCCGCCGCCGCTGTTGGCAGTTGAGGTTGTGAGTCCAGGGCAGGAGAAGCGGGACTATCGCTATAAGCGATCTGAATATGCAGCGCGGGGGATTGCGGAGTATTGGATTGTTGACCCGGTAGTTGAGCGGGTGACGGTTCTAACTTGGGAAGAAGGCTTATACGAGGAACAGGTTTATGGACGAGGGGAGTTGATTCAAAGCTCTGTGATTGAAGGAGATTCCCTAAGTGTTAATCGCCTTCTTTCTGGAAAGTAGTTAGAGGTCTTGCCAAGGGCGATCGCGCCGGTAGTCTCAGGTCAGGAGCCGAACGCGTTGTAGCAAATCAACAGAAACTTCTCTCTTTCCCAAAAACAATGTTGTAGAAACTATGCTGAGGAAAATGAGAAGCATCACTCGCAAAGTCACGACTTGAATCGGAGCCTGACACCGTGCAAATATCTTTACTTGACCAAATAATCGAACAACTCCAAATCATGCCCCATCCGCTTCAGCGACAAGTGCTGAAGTTTGTTAATGGCTTAAGTAAAGTGATAGTACTCAAGGGCACGCCAGGCTGTGACCTTTTGCAGTTTTCTGGAACTATTCCTATAGATGATTTAGCACTAATGCAAGATGCTATTGCTCAAGATTGCGAACGGGTTGACTTGGATAAGTGGTAGATATCTGCTTGATACCAATATCATCATTGCGCTTTTTGAAAGTGACGAGTCGGCGTTGCTGAAATAGGGGAGGTTTTCAAAATAGCAGGTAACGCTGCACTCCTTAGATTCGAATGCTTTGAAGAATTTATTGCTTCGTCAATACATCCCTCAATTGAGCAACGCCGAAAAATCGCTCGATCAATTATTTACAGCGAGGGATCTCGGCTAATTGCTCCCAACGCCATTGAGCAGTGGCTTTGTGGAGTAGGCTTGCGGAAGAGTCCTGATAAATGGCTAATTTCTCAAAATTCTTGACCGAGCCTTGTTGACGGATGACTAGGGCTGCGATCGCCATCCAGTCCTCTGCTCCTGTCTCTTCTGCTTAAATGGCACTTGCGAAGTTGGAGTTGAGATTTGAGCTGGGGCGCATTGCGTGAGCAGCTTTTTCAGCATTGGGACGATAGTAACCGCTGATTTCCACTACTTTGCCTTGAGCCGCGCTCAGCTCTTCAATAATCTGTGTTTCGTTGTCGCTGAGCTGCTGTGCTAGCTGTGCAAACTTCTCTTTCAACTCAGCATCCTTATCCTGGGCTGCCAGGGCCTGCGCCCAGTACATTGCCAAGTAGAAATGACTGCCGCGATTGTCCAGCTCATTCACCTTGCGGGAGGGCGATTTGCCATTGGCGAGGAGGGTGCTGTTGGCCTGGTGGAGGGCTTCGGCGAGGACGAGGGCTTTGTCGTTGCTGGTCTTTTGGCCAACGTCTTCTAGGGTGACGGCGAGGGCGAGGAATTCGCCGAGGGAGTCCCAGCGCAGGTGTCCTTCTTCCAGGAATTGCTGGACATGCTTGGGAGCAGAGCCGCCTGCGCCGGTCTCAAACAGGCCGCCGCCTGCCAGGAGGGGCACGATGGAAAGCATCTTGGCGCTGGTGCCCAGTTCCAGGATGGGGAATAGGTCCGTGAGGTAGTCGCGGAGGACGTTGCCGGTGACAGAGATGACGTCTTTGCCTGCTTTGATTTGCTCGCAGGTGAAGCGCATGGCGTCGACGGGTGCCAGTACCTGAATGTTCAAGCCCATGGTGTCGTGCTGGGGCAGGTATTCGTTGACCTTGGCGATGATGTTGGCGTCGTGGGCGCGGTTCTCGTCGAGCCAGAAGACCGTGGCGCTGCCCGTGGCGCGGGCGCGGTTGACGGCGAGCTTGACCCAGTCCTGGATGGGCAGGTCCTTGGTTTGGCACATGCGCCAGATGTCGCCGGGTTCGACGGCATGTTCCATCAGCACCTTGCCCACTGCATCGACGACGCGGACGGTGCCAGCGGTGGCGATTTCGAAGGTCTTGTCGTGGGAGCCGTATTCCTCGGCTTTTTGGGCCATGAGACCGACGTTGGCGACGCTGCCCATGGTGGTGACGTCGAAGGCTCCGTGCTCCTGGCAGAAGCGGATGGATTCTTGGTACATCCTGGCGTAGCAGCGGTCTGGGATCAGGGCCTTGGTGTCCTGGGGCTTGCCGTCGCTGTCCCACATCTTGCCGCCGTTGCGGATGGCGGCGGCCATGGAGGCGTCGATGATGACGTCGCTGGGGACGTGGAGGTTGGTGATGCCTTTGTTCGAGTCCACCATGGCGAGGCTGGGCTGGGTGGCGTAGGTGGCCTGGAGGTCCGCTTCAATGGCGGCTTTTTCGGCTGCGGGCAAGGTCGCGATTTTGGCGTAAACGTCGCCGAGGCCGTTTTTGGGGTTGACGCCCAGTTGGGTAAAGGTGTCGGCGTATTTCTCGAAGACGTCTTTGAAATAGACGGTGACGCCATGGCCAAAGATGATGGGGTCGGAGACTTTCATCATGGTGGCTTTGACGTGGAGCGACAGCATGATGTTGTCGGCTTTGGCGGCAGCGATTTCCTTGGCGTAGAAGGCGCGGAGGGCCTGGTTGCTCATGACGGTGGCGTCGATGATTTCGTCTTTGAGAACAGCGGTCTTTTCTTTGAGGACAGTTGTGGAGCCATCTGCTGTGACTAGCTCGATTTTGACGTCACCGGCTTGGTCGATGACGACAGATTTTTCGCTGCCGTAGAAGTCGCCGCTGTCCATGTGGGCGACGTGGGTTTTGGAGTCGCTGGACCAGGCTCCAACTTTGTGGGGATTTTTGCGGGCGTCTTGTTTGACGGCTGCGGCGACGCGGCGATCGCTGTTCCCTTCCCTCAAGACCGGATTCACCGCACTGCCCAGGACTTTGGAGTAGCGTTGCTTGATGGTTTTCTCTTCGTCGGTTTTGGGGTCGCCGGGGTAGTTGGGGATGTTGTAGCCCTGGGACTGGAGCTCGGCGATCGCGGCTGTCACCTGCGGAATCGAAGCACTAATATTTGGCAGTTTAATAATTGCTGCTTCCGGGGTCTTAGCCAGGGCCCCCAGCTCTGCCAAGGCGTCGGGCTGGCGTTGCTCTTCTGTCAGATTGTCAGGGAATGTTGCGATGATCCGCCCGGCGAGGGAGATGTCTTTGAGTTCGACTTCGATGTCAGCCGTTGAGGTGAAGGCGCGGATGATGGGGAGGAAGGAGTAGGTTGCCAGGGCGGGGGCTTCGTCGGTGAAGGTGTAGACGATTTTGAAGGGCTGGCGGGTCATGTTCTCTTTCCTGGGCCGGTCGCGCTATTTGGGCCAGGAACTATCCTACCGCTTGCTTGCTTTGGCGGTGGTTTGAATCTGGTTTGTTTCAAGGGTTGTTGTGGTTTGAAGGATGACTGTTGGTGCCGGTGACAGCCATGGGGGCCAGCCCCCAACCCCCCGCTCAAGGGGGACGAAGCGCCTCCCCCTTTGAGATTATCCCCCGGCGCAAGGGGGCTGGGTTGCTTCACTGTTTATAGGTGAGTACGGTGGGCGATGTTGGGTTGTCGGGCGTTGTTGCGGGGTCGTGCAGAAGATCTAGATGCATTAGGCCAATCGTCCCTCTCCTTGCTTCAAGGGGGAGGCTAGGAGGGGGTCGCCTGGTTTCTTCTACTCACATTCCTTATCTCCATCCTGTTTAATTTTCTCTTCCAGCTCTTGTATTTGCCCCATGCGGGCTTCCAGCTCTAGGGTGCGGCGACCTAGTTCTTGGCTTTGTAAGGTCAAGGCTTGACGCCATTGCTCGGCGCGTTCGGCTTCTTGTTGGAGGAAGTCAGCGGTGACGCCGGTGCTGAGGTAGTTGCGGACGATGTCCAGGATCCAGGGAGAGGCGTCTTGGAGTTGGAAGGTTTCGTTGTTGTCGGCTAGCTCAACGAGGGCGAGGCCCAAGACGGTGGGGGCTTCGCTTTGGTCGAAGGTAAGAGATTGGGGCTCTTCGATGACTTGCCAGCTGTGCTCGGAGCGCTGCTGGGCAATTAGCCGGAGATGCAGGCATTGGTTGCTGGCATCGTGGCTCACGTCAGCCAAGTACAACATGGTACAAAGAATGTAAACCGATTCACTATTTTACGGGATGATTTGAATTGGGTTGGTCGCTTTGGGCGATCGCCTCCTAAACCCACATAATTACAGCGGTTCTCTTTGCAGAAAATATGTCAAGAAAGGCACTCAATGGAACGCGTAATTCAGGCTATTTTTAGCTGAGCAATGAAGGCTGTATTTTTCCCTCCTTATCTCCCTATTTGGACTGCTCAGGGCGAAGCTTTGGACAGGGGAGGAGCTGATAGCCTGTAGTGGTTGGAGTTCAAAAGTTTTGCCCAGCGTTGAGCTCTTGCGTATAAACCTTGCCGCCCACCAATAGTCCTCTGTCCCCCTTTCCAAGGGGGACCACACCCAAGCTTGTTTTGGGGCGAGGGGGGGGGTCGCTTGTCTCTTCCTAACTTGCCTCTCCCTAAATCCCAGCCAGCTTCTCTTGCAAGATCTCCCGCTGGGCTTCCGCCTCTGCTAAGGCAGCCCTAGCACCGTCAATCACATGGGCCGGAGCCTTATTCACAAAGCCGGGATTACCTAGACGACCGCTCAGGCCGTTGATCTCCTTTTCGATCTTCTCCAGGTTCTTGTTAATTTTTGCTTTGAGTTCGTCTAGGTCAATCAAACCTTCCAAGGGGATCGTGACTTGAACGGTGCCGGTGACGCCAACAACGCTGTTCTCGGGAGACTCTGCGTCGGCATCGGCGATGGTGACGGTTTCGGCTTTGGCAAGGTTTTGGATGTAGACCTTGCCTTCGTTGAGGATGTTGGCTTCGCGATCGCTCGCGGTCTGCAACACCACTGGCACCTTAATCCCCGGCTTAATCCCCGCCTCAGCCCGCATGTTGCGCACGGTACGAATCGTATCGATCACCAGTTGGAAGTCGGTTTCCAAGTCGAGGTCAATGCGGCTCTCATCCACCACCGGATAGCTCTGAGTCGCCAGATAGGCCGCCTCGGCTTCGGTTTGCGTCAGCCCATGCCACAGCTCCTCGGTGATGTGGGGCATGAAGGGGTGGAGCAGCTTGTGGATGCCTTCGAGGACGGTGGCCAGGATCTGCTGGGCCTGGGTTTTCTCCGGGCAGTCGTCGGCGAACATGCGAACTTTGCTGAGCTCGATGTACCAGTCGCAGAAGTCGTTCCAGGTGAATTCGTAGAGGGACTTGGCGGCTTCGCCCAGGCCGTAGCTCTCGATGTTCTCGGTGTTTTCCTTCACGGTGCGGTGGAAGCGGGAGAGGATCCAGCGGTCCACGAGTTCCAATTCTGGTAGGGACGAACCGCCGTTCGTCCCATTACCATCCACCGCAGTTCCAGGCTCGCCCCATTGCGCCGGGGTTTTGCTATCCAGGTTCATCATCACGTAGCGAGAGGCGTTCCAGAGCTTGTTGGTGAAGTTGCGACTGGATTCGACGGTTTGGGATTCGTCAGTTTTGCGATCGTAGGCCA
Source organism: uncultured Pseudanabaenaceae cyanobacterium (assembly GCA_938021205.1). Lineage (GTDB taxonomy): Bacteria > Cyanobacteriota > Cyanobacteriia > PCC-9006 > JAAUQQ01 > JAAUQQ01. The sequence goes on along the minus strand of CALIGI010000180.1, from coordinate 1,226 downwards.
GGCGGATGTCCTGGCCTGCACCGGCCACTTCGCGGATCATGGCGTAGCGGGTGGCGTCGGTGCCGTATTTCTCGATTAGCACCAGGGGATCGATGCCGTTGCCCTTGGACTTGGACATTTTCTTACCGTTTTCGTCCAGGACGAGGCCGTGGATGAAGACGTCCTTAAAGGGCATCTCGCCAGTGAGATGCTCCGCCATCATGGTCATGCGGGCGACCCAGAAGAAGATGATGTCGAAGCCGGTGACGAGGGTGGAGGTGGGGTAGTAGCGAGCTAGGTCGGCAGTCTCTTCCGGCCAGCCCATGGTGGAGAAGGGCCAGAGACCGGAGGAGAACCAGGTGTCGAGGACGTCGGGGTCGCGCTCTAGCTTTACGTCATCGCCAAACTTGGCCTTGGCTTTGGCCAGAGCTTCTTCGTCGTCCTTGGCGATAACGAAGGGAGTGCTGTCGGTGATTTGGCCGCCGGTTTCGCTGATGGCGTACCAGGCGGGGATTTGGTGGCCCCACCAGAGCTGGCGGGAGATGCACCAGTCCCGCAGGTTGGCGAGCCAGTTGCGGTAGACCTTACGCCAACGTTCGGGGACGAGGTTGGGGTCGTTGTTCTCGTCAAGCTTTTTCAAGGCCTTTTCAGCCAGGGGTGTCATTTTCACGAACCACTGGGTGGAGAGCAGGGGCTCGACGGGGACCTTGCCGCGATCGCTAAACGGAACTGAGTGCGCATAGTCCTCAATCTTCACCAGATTGCCCGCTTCCTCCAAAGCCTTCACTACAGCCTTGCGAGCTTCAAAGCGATCCAAGCCTTCAAAATCCCCGGCATTGACATTCATCGACCCGTCTTTGTTCATCACATTGATGAACTCCAAGTCGTGGCGCTTACCCATCTCAAAGTCATTGGGGTCGTGTGCCGGAGTGATTTTCACGCAGCCCGTGCCGAATTCTAGGTCCACGTAGTCGTCAGCCACGATGGGGATTTCGCGACCGACCAATGGCAGGGTGATGGTTTTGCCGATGAGGGACTTGTAGCGATCGTCCTCGGGGTTCACCGCCACAGCAGTATCGCCCAGCATCGTCTCTGGCCGGGTCGTCGCCACTTCCAGGTGGCCGGAGCCATCGGTGAGGGGATAGCGGAAATGCCAGAGGTGGCCGTTGACCTCTTGGTTCTCCACTTCCACATCGGAGACGGCGGACTGGGAGGCGGGGCACCAGTTCACCAGATAGTTACCGCGA
>CALIGI010000179.1 GCA_938021205.1 uncultured Pseudanabaenaceae cyanobacterium | reverse complement strand
TCGTCTCGGCTGATTCGGGGACTGGAGGTCGGCTTGCTCAAGGAAACTATGACAGCGGCACCACGACTGCTTGCACCCTAACCTACACTTCGTTCTTCAATGGAAAATCTTCCATCTGTTTTAAGCCTGAGCAGTAACGATTACGATAATCCTTCTCAATATGAGATTTTGTCTTCTAAAGAATTACCAAAATAGTTTTATTAGAAAATGGGTGTTACGTATAAACAAGCAAAAATTATACTTGAAGGCTTCCTTGCTAATGAAAACCAAAGAGTCCTCGCTCTCAAAGGAGAATGGGGAGTCGGCAAAACGCATTTAATCAGAGCTCTTCTAAAAAAGGAACATCATTATGCTTCCGTGTTTGGACTATCTTCGATTGAACAGGTCAAGAATCGACTGATCACAAGTAAGACTAATGGGCATAACTGGAAGAATCATTTCTCAAAAATTGTAAACTCACTTAGCCTAAAGAGTGATTCAAATTTAGGTGGTACAAATGTTTCAGGGGCAGCGCTGTCTGGTTCGATAGATCTGATCCTGAATCTATACTTTTCTAGTTTGAGAAACTCTATATTTTTCCTAGATGATTTAGAGAGAAGCAGTAATTTAAGTACTATAGAAATTGTCGGATTGATAGATTACTTAGCCAATGAGTTAGAGTCTCAGGTGATCGTTGTCTTTAATGAGTCTGCGCTACAAAAAGAGAAATCTTCTCTTTCTATGGCAGAGCTTAGTGAGAAAATTTTTGACCTAGAGGTAGAACTCTCACCATCTATTGAAGAAAGCTTGGAAGTGGTAATTCGAAGCGACTTTAAGCATAAAGACATAATCTTAAAGTCTCTCAGAGCGACTCAAACGAATAATATTAGAGTGATTAGAAAAGTCAAATGGATGTCGGAAAGGATTCTTTGTTTGACTCAGGGAAGCAGTGAACTTTTTCGCAAGCAAGTCATCAGGAATTTGGTCGTTCTTTGTACTACAAAATATGACTCAAGATCTCTGATTAGCATGGATGATATTCTCGCACTGCCACAAATGCAGAAAGAAAACCGAGAGAATATTATCAAAGCTCATCAAGAGCAGATGCATCAGGCATTCGACGATGCAACAGAATCATCTAGATTGGAAAACTTTGGTAAAAGAGAAAACTACAAGAAGAGTAATGAGCCCTCTACTGTTTCTTCTATAGATACAAGTGAAATTCAGTCTTTGGTGGACTTGACATCTTTTGAGTATTTAAGCATTAATGATCAACTTATAGGCTTTGTAGAGTCTGGATATCTAGATGAAGATGATTTTCATCTTGCAGTTAAAGCATTAGAGAACTATTCACATAATGCTGAGGTAGAAGAAAAAATTCAGCAGATTCGAGAATTGATGTATTCCAATCTTTCTCATACTTCTGAAGAAGTAAAGGAAGTATTGATAGAAATACTTAATTCTGAGATTAATCCTGCTGCTTGGTACTACGAAAGCATTAGAGAAGAAGCCGAAGCATTAGATATCGAACTCTTCCCCTATGAAAAAAAGAGCTGGGAGAATCTACTGTCTAAAAAACTGACTATTCCTGAGCTAGAAAAATTAAGGATGCATACTAAAAATGATATTTTTATCAATATGATTGAGTCTAAAATACAAGAGATTCCGCAGAAACAGAGTATCCAAGAAGTTATGGATTCAATGCCTAAAATGGGTTGGATTTCATCTGCTGAAGAAGTGTTGTCCTATTTCTCAGAGGACGATTATTACACTTGGTCTCAGCAGAGCAATGAGAGATTCTATGAGTATGCAGACAGAATACTAAAGTCAGATTCAAATGCTTCTGAAAAGCTACGAAAGACTCTTGAGAAGAGAGCGAAGGAGAGCCGTTTCAATCGTTTAAGAATTAAAAGGATGTTCGGAATTGATGATATAGACGAGTGAATTAAGTATGCACCCGTGCCTTCGTTAAATCACTAAATTGCTCCAAGTCATCGAACTCAGCGGCGTCATCGCCTTTGCCCTCTACGGCATTTCCCGCGCCCACCAAAAACAGATGGACCTCGTCGGCCTCTTCTCCGTCGCCTTCATCGTCTCCTTGGGCGACGGCACCCTGCGCGACCTCTGCCTCGATCGCCATCCCCTCTTCTGGATCGCCCACAGCCACTACGTCACCCTCCTTTTTGCCCTCGCCCTCCTCGGCTCCATCCGCCCCCACTGGGTCACCCGCCTCGAAAAATACCTCGCCATCCCCGACGCCCTCGGTCTGGGTCTCTTTAGCATTGCTGGAGCCGCCACTGCGCTTGAAGCTGATGTTCCCATTGCGATCGCAGCCCTTCTCGCAGTCTTCACCGGCACCTTCGGTGGCGTCCTCGGCGATGTCGTCTGTAACGAAATCCCCAGTCTGTTTCGCTCCTCCCCCATGTACGCCAGCTGTGCCTTTGTTGCGCTTAATCAGGGAGCCAATCATGTTGATATGTTCAATTATATTTCGCTTTGTAAAGCTATGGCAGCAGTCATCGCTCCAATCAAGCCCAAGAAAGATGTTGCGACATAAACTCTTGAGTTGAAAATTTTCGCTTTAAACTGCTTTGCGAATTAATTCGAGCCCCCTCGTCTTGTTCTTAAATCCCTGTGTTCTCATAGGGCTAGGCCTCAAATTATGCCTGTGATTCCATGGGCTAAATACCGCTCTGTAATTGCAGCTTTATGCTTGCCGCCTATGGATTCTGTTCTCAAGAATCATCTCACCCATATGGATGAGCCGATTCTTCCATTTCAGAGCAGGCTCCATAGATCAGTCGATCAATCCTGAGGTCCCACTACTTGGAGGACGATTTGTATGGAATTTGATCTGGCGATGCAATCCGTTGATGTGGCAAGGCTTAAGCAGCCTGCGATTCACCACCTGACTGAGATTCAAGCCCATGGTGTCTTGCTGGTGCTCAGTGAGCCAGAGCTGACGGTGTTGCAGGTGAGCCGTAATACCTTGCAGGCTCTGGACCGAGCACCGGAAGCTGTTTTGGGTTGCTCCTTGGATGACTTGCTTGATCCCTTTCAGATGGACCGTCTAACTGAGGGATTGGCCAAGGGGAATTTAGAACTGCTGAACCCGTCTAAAATTTGGATCAGGAAGCGTGGCGATGATTATGGCGTTTTTGATGCAGTCTTTCACCGCACTGCCGATGGCTTTTTGGTGTTAGAGCTAGAGCCAGCTCTGACACCTGAGGCGATTCCATTTCTCAGCTTTTACCACCTGGCTCGGGCTTCCATTGGACAGCTCGAACATGTCTCTCGGCTGCGGGAGTTTTGCCAGGTCATTGTCCAGGAAGTTCGCCATGTGACGGATTTCGATCGCGTCATGCTCTATCGCTTCGACGACGATGGCCACGGCGAAGTGGTGGCAGAGGACAAAATTGAAGAAATGGAGTCCTACATGGGCTTGCATTTCCCGGAGTCGGATATTCCTCGGCCTGCCCGCCAGATGTTTCTCTCCAATTGGATTCGGGTAATTCCTGATGCCAAGGCCACTCCCGTGGGTCTGTTCCCAGCACAGAATCCCATGACCCAGCGCCCCACGGACTTGACCCAGTCAATTCTGCGCAGTGCCCACCGCTGCCACCGGGACTATTTGAACAACATGGGCGTGGGTGCCTCCCTCACCATTTCCTTAATGAAGGATGGCAAACTCTGGGGCCTGATTGCCTGCCACCATCGCACCGCTAAGCCCATTCCCTATGACCTGCGCAAGGCCTGTGAGTTCCTGGGTCGGGTTGTCTTTGCCGATATCTCCACGCGGGAAGAAACCGCCGATCACGAATACCAAATCAAGCTAGCCAAGGTGGAATCTACCCTGGTGGCCCAGATGTCCGAGGCAGAGCATTTCATTGAGGGCTTAACGGCGCGGGATACGACGCTGTTGGACCTAGTGGATGCGACGGGGGCGGCCATTTGCTGGCGGGGTCACTGGACTTGTCTGGGTGAAACGCCGGTCCAGAACGAACTGGAGTTGCTGGTGCAATGGCTGGATCGTACTCAGTTTAGTGATGATGATGGCAACAAAGAGCTGTTCCAAACGGATTCTTTGGCGCGGGTTTATGCCGATGGGGAGCGTTTTAAAGCGATCGCCAGTGGCCTCCTAGCTATCCCCATTTCCAAGCACAGCTACGTGCTCTGGTTCCGACCCGAAGTCCTGCAAACGGTGAACTGGGGTGGCAATCCCCACCAGGCCTATTCTGTTGAAGACAAAGCGGGGCAAATGAAGCTCAATCCCCGCAAGTCCTTCTCCCTCTGGAAAGAGACAGTGCGGCTCAAGTCCCTGCCCTGGAAGCCGGTGGAAATCTGCGCCGTGGCGGCCCTGCGCAAGGGCGTCGTTAATATCGTGCTGCGCCAGGCCGAAGAGTTGGCTCTGCTGGCCTATGACCTGGAACGCTCCAACGGTGAGCTGAAAAAGTTCGCCTATGTGGCTTCCCACGACTTGCAGGAACCGCTGAACCAGGTGGCGAACTTTGTCCAACTGCTGGAGATGCGTTATAACGACCAGCTCGATCAGGATGCCAAGGACTTCATTGGCTTTGCCGTGGATGGGGTGAGCTTAATGCAAACCCTAATTGATGATGTGCTCACCTATTCCAAAGTGGATTTGCAGGGCATTGAATGGGAGCTCACCGATGTGGGTGAGTCTTTGGAGCGGGGCGTGGCCAATGTGCGAGCCAAGCTGAAGGAGACCGAAGCTGTGCTGACCTTTGAGTCTATGCCTATGATTGTGGCGGATGGAACCCAGCTGATGCAGCTGTTCCAAAACTTGATCGGCAATGCCATTAAGTTCCGCCGTCCCGACGCTCCCCTAGAAATCCATGTGGGGGCTGAGCGTCGCGATGAAGACTGGCTGTTCTCGGTTCGCGATAATGGCATTGGCATTGACCCGGAATTTAGCGATCGCATCTTCGTCATTTTCCAGCGGCTCCACACCCGCGATGAATACCCCGGCTCCGGCATGGGCCTCGCCATCTGCAAGAAAATTGCGGAATGCCATCGCGGCAAAATCTGGGTGGAATCAGAACCCGGCCAAGGTTCAACCTTCTACTTCACGATTCCCCTCACGGGTCGGGAGCTGAATGGGAACGGGGCCGGACAGGGAGCGAGTCAAATGTTGCGCAACTCGCTCCTATGACTTGCGCTTGAGTTCAGAGAGGAATCGAGATCATGTCTGCTGAGAGCACATCTGCCGAGATCATATCCACCGAGCAAACGGTTAAAACCATCTTGCTGGTGGACGACAACCTCGGTGACGTCCGCTTGATTCAAGAGGCGTTCAAGGGCTCTGACTTTGCCTGTAAAGTTGCGGTGGCTCGGGATGGCGTGGAAGCCATGGCCTATCTGCGTCGGGAGGGAGAGTTTGCCCAAAACCCCTTCCCGGACTTGATTCTGTTAGACCTGAATATGCCCCGCAAAGATGGTCGGGAGGTCCTGGCTGAGATCAAAACGGACCCTGGGCTACGCCATATTCCCGTGGTTGTCTTGAGTACCTCCCGCAGTGAGGAGGATGTTCAGCGCAGCTACGAATTACAAGTCAATTGCTACATCTCCAAATCCAGAAATCTTTCCCAGTTGTTCAAAATCGTTAGAGGCATTGAAGCATTTTGGTTAGGCATCGCGACGCTCCCCTCGACCCCCGCATGATGCAGACCATCCGGGGCAGTCATCGTTCTCCCTCCCTCCAGGATCGTCGCTTTGGGGTGAGCAAAGTGCTGTTGATCGAGGATAGTTTGGCCGATGCCCGCCTCCTGGGGGAAATCCTCAAGGGCAGTATTCTCTGTCGATGCGAGTTGACCCATGTGCAGCGTCTGCGGGATGGGCTAGCCCGGCTTGAGACCGGTCACACCTTTGACATGATTCTGTTGGATTTAACCCTGCCGGATAGCGACGGGCTCGCTTCATTGGATGCCATTATTCAGCGAGAATCGCGGTTGCCCATCGTCGTTTTGACCCATCTCAATGATGACGAGGTGGCGGTGGAAGCCGTGCGTCATGGGGCTCAGGATTATCTCGTTAAGCGATCGGTCAATCAAGACAGTTTGATTCGGTCGATCCGCTATGCGATAGAGCGTAAGCAAAGCGCCGAAGCCCTGCGCAATGCCAATGAAATTTTGGAGCAGCGCGTGCAGCAGCGTACTGCCGAACTCCAAACGGCAAATCAACGGCTGAAACTTGCCCAGCAGGCCGGTAAGATTGGCACCTTTGAATGGAATATTCCTGACGGCTCCATGACCTGGACAGCGGAGCTAGAGGCATTGTATGGCCTACCGGAAGGAGGCTTCAGCGGCCACTGGGAAGATTGGGTCCAGCAGATTGACCCAGCGGATCAAGCGGAAATCCGCCAAGCCTTGCACCATATTGCCGAGACCGTCCCTGGTCTGCATTTAGAACTCAACCAAGAATTCCGCATGGTGGATACCGCTGGGCAGCACCATTGGATGTTGGCCAAGGGTCGGGTCTTCCAGGATGATCAGGGCCAACCGCTCAAGCTAATTGGCGTTCAAATCGACATCACTGACAAGAAAGCTCTCGAAGACCAGTTCCTCCATGCCCAGCGTTTGGAAAGCCTGGGAACCTTGGCCAGCGGAATTGCCCATGACTTGAACAATATCCTCACGCCGGTACTCTCCGTCGCAGAGCTGTTGCCTATACAGCAACCAGGCCTGAATGAGACAGCCCACAAGTTGTTGGCGCTGTTGGATAGCAGTGCTCACCGGGGGATTGACCTCGTCCAGCAAATCCTGGCCTTTGCTCGGGGGGACGAGAGCGAGCACCAGGTGAGCCTACAACCGAACGAACTGCTCCAGGAAGTCGCCCAAATCATCGAGCAAACCCTGCCCAAGTCCATTTCCATTGTTCAACAGTTACCGGACGAACTCTGGTCCGTGATGGCAGATGCGACTCAGCTACATCAGGTGTTTGTCAACCTTTGTGTGAATGCGCGGGATGCTATGCCAGATGGAGGATTGCTCACCTTGCGAGGAGAGAATGTGGAGCTGGACGAGGCGATCGCTGCCCAGCATCTCGCCGCTGAACCTGGCCCCTATGTTGTCCTCACCGTGGCAGACACTGGCACCGGCATCGACCCCACCTTGATTCACCGAATTTTTGATCCTTTTTTCACGACGAAAGCTGTGGGCGAAGGAACGGGCTTGGGCCTCTCCGCCGTGGCGGGCATTGTCCAGCGCCACCGAGGGTTTGTAGATGTGGATAGTGAATTGGGGGAGGGGAGTGGTTTCCGGGTTTTCTTGCCAGCGACCCCGCCTGCGATCGCCAGTACCCCCATTAATCTCAAACTCCTGGTAGGTCATCAAGAGTTGCTTTTGGTGGTGGACGATGAAGCCGCCATTCGGGAGCTAGCCCAAGCCACCCTGGAACTCTATAACTACCGCGTGATTACCGCCGCGAATGGTGCGGAGGCCGTGACCCTCATTGCCCAGCGAGGCGCTGAGATAGACGGCATGATTATGGATTTGATGATGCCCGTGTTGGATGGCCATACTGCCATGAGTCGCATCCGGCAATTGCGGCCCAGGCTTTATGCGGTGGCTATGACGGGCTTACATACCAGTGAAGCGATCGCCCATGCCCTTGATTCTGGTTTCCAAGCCGTACTTCCCAAGCCCTTCACTACTGAAGCGTTGCTGCACATGTTTTACGGTGCGGCCTGTGGATTGTCTGAGGGGGAGAGCTGCTTAGTTCATGCGGATTAGCCAGGATTGAGATCGGTATTGGTAGAGTCGTAAGCCGCGGGTTGAGCGGAGTCGAAACCAGCGATCAGCTTCGGGGAGGGGAGTACTCTTTAAGTCGTGATGATTCAAAGTCTTGTACAGAGTAACTTTGGCATTTTCCATGGCTTAATATCACATTGACCGAGTTCTACCTCCTCATCAGGGTCTCAAGGAATGAGGATTGAACAAGCGCCAAGACTGAATAGAGCCACGCTAGCCAAGCCATCGTTCTTACTCCCCTACAGTTGTAAAATCGTAATCTGATCCGCCCCTGGGCAACCTCCGCCTCTGCATCTATGTCACCTCTCCCCGTCGGCCCCCACTCACCCATCGACTACCTCGAACGCATCCTCACTGCTCGCGTTTACGACGTCGCCGACGAAACCCCCCTAGAGGTCGCTGCAAACCTTACGACCCGCCTGGGCAATAACATTCTGCTCAAGCGCGAAGACATGCAATCCGTCTTCTCCTTTAAGCTGCGCGGGGCCTACAACAAAATGGCCCAACTCCCCTTGGATGCACTCAAGCGCGGCGTCATCGCAGCTTCCGCAGGCAACCATGCCCAAGGCGTCGCCCTCAGTGCCAAAACCCTTGGCACTACTGCCATCATCGTCATGCCTACGACGACCCCCCTCGTTAAAGTCAACGCCGTCAAAGCTCGTGGTGGCGAAGTCATTCTCTTCGGTGACACCTACGACGATGCCTGTAGCCATGCCAAAAAACTCGGCGAAGAAAAGGGTCTCACCTTCATCCATCCCTTTGACGATCCAGACGTCATTGCAGGTCAGGGAACCATCGCCATGGAAATCCTGCGCCAGTACCAACAACCCATCCATGCCATCTTTGTCGCGATCGGTGGGGGGGGCTTGATCTCTGGTGTTGCCGCCTACATCAAACGCCTCCGCCCCGAAATCAAAATCATCGGCGTTGAGCCTGTTGATGCCGATGCCATGAGTCAGTCCTTGGCGAAAGGAGAGCGCATCGTCCTCGACCAAGTCGGACTCTTTGCCGATGGTGTCGCTGTCAAGCAAGTTGGGATCGAAACCTTTAAACTTTGCCAGCGCTATGTTGATGAAATCATGCTCGTCCACACCGACGACACCTGCGCTGCCATCAAAGACGTCTTCGAAGATACCCGTTCGATCCTCGAACCCGCCGGGGCACTATCCATCGCCGCGATTAAGCAATACGTCGAGCGTGAAGGCATCACTGACCAAACCCTGATCGGCATTGCTTGCGGTGCTAACATGAACTTCGATCGCCTCCGCTTCGTCTCCGAGCGAGCTGAGCTAGGCGAACGCCGTGAAGCAGTCCTCGCTGTCACCATTCCCGAAGAACGCGGTAGCTTCCGCAAGTTTTGCAACTGCATTGGCGATCGCAACATCACCGAGTTCAACTACCGCATTGCTGACGAAGCGATCGCCCATGTCTTCGTCGGCATACAAGTCCCCGCCCAGGAAGGTGCTACAGCACTAGTCGAAAAGCTTCGTAGCTGCGGTTTCGAAACAGTGGATCTCACCGACGACGAAGCCGCAAAGTTGCATATACGACATTTGGTCGGTGGGCGATCTCCCCTAGCCCACAACGAACTCCTCTACCGTTTCGAATTTCCCGAGCGACCCCGCGCTCTGATGCAATTCCTCAACAGCATGAGTCCCACCTGGAACATTAGCCTGTTCCACTACCGCAACCACGGCTCCGATGTGGGGCGCGTCCTGGTGGGAATGCAAGTTCCCCCTGAGGACATGAGCGACTGGCAGAGTTTCTTAGACAACTTGGGCTACAGCTACTGGGACGAAAATCAAAACCCTGCCTATCAGCTCTTTTTGCGATAGCGATCGTCAACATTTTCCTGTTATAGACATGGCAAGTGTCATCTCTCGCAGTGGCAATCACAAACAAATTGATTCAAGACGACTGCTCGATCAGAATCGCCCAATCAATTCCACTGCCCCGCGCAATGATTTCCAGCTCAGCCAACAATTCCTCCGCCCAACCCTCCTGAGGATCTAATGCCAAAACACGACGATAGGACTGAGTCGCAGCCTGGTAACGTCCCAGCCTGGCCTGAGCCTGGCCCAGATTAAAATAAGCATGGACAAAATCGGGCTCAAGCACGATCGCCTGCCCATAGGACTCAATCGCGGCTTCCCACTTCTGTTGGTTCGTCTGGGCAATACCCAAATTGTAATAGGCCTCAGCACTTGCGGGATTGCGCACCGAAATCCTTTGCCATACTGCTTCGGCTTCTTGGTAGCGGCTGTGCTGTGCTGCTACCGCAGCGGGGCGAAGCAAGTCAGGATTCGCCTGGGCCAGTTGCGGCGCAGCAGTCAAACCCAAGAACGAAACTAAAATAGCGAGTGAGATGCCTTTCATCATGAACAATCCATTAGCTTGAAGAACTAGGGCGAGGTCAACCTCTGTTTGTAGAATGCGGCTCACCCCTGAAATTTTCCTGACAGAAAAATGAATGCTTCGATGCCCTCTCCTAAGAATGAGCTGAGATGCATTCCATGCTTAAAGCTGGAACAGGGTCACCACTTCAATCACTTGCTTCGATCGCAAATCAGGTTCCCTGAGCTGTCAGGCGATCGTCCTAGGATTGCTCCAGCACCAGCGCCAAGTCAATTCCATTCCCCCGAGCAATAATCTTGAGCTCATTCAGCATTTCTTCCGCCAGGCTTTCCCGAGGGTTTAATGACAAAGCATGACGATAGGATTGGGCAGCAGCTTGGTATTGTTCCAATTTTGCCTGGGCCCGACCTAGGTTGCAGTAGGCATGGACAAAATTTGGTTCGATGGCGATCGCCTGCTGATAGGAGTCAACTGCTTCCTGCCATTTCTGCTGGTTTGCCTGGGTAATACCCAAGTTGTAGTAAGCCTTAGCATTTCCGGGATTGCGTATTGAAATGCGTTTCCATACCGCTTCAGCATCTTGATAACGACTGTGCTGCGCTACAACTGCGGCTGGACGCAAAGTGACTGGCTTAGCCTCAGCCGGTGGGGGAGCAATGGCAATGCCTAGAAGCGTCATAGTAATGGTTAGTGAAAGTCCCTTCATCGTTTGAAATCTGTGAGCGTGAATAACTAGGAAGTGCAATGTCTGCCGGAGACTGACACTTTTCCATGTGTCAAGAACAAGTCTCAGTATCCTCACTGAGGTAATTATCTCATCTACGTGAAAAAGCCATGAGCTATTTAGCTTAATGTTCTTTACAATTTCACCCCCTCCGATTCGGCTAATTTTATTGACGTTTTCTCAATAGACTTCAGTCGCCGCATGCATTGCCTTATAAACTCATATACAGAACAAAACAGCCCGGAACCAATGGGTTCCGGGCTGTTTTTAACAAGCCTTGAATTAAAAATGATGGTCTAACGAATCCACCATTCACCGAGGCTTAAACCAGGTCTTAGTAACCGCGAGCACCGGGCTTGTGCACGATGAAGCTAGCAACTTGGCACTGCTTAATGTTGTCAAAACCAACAACACGGATATAGCAGTCGTTGTAGTCGGTGCGGCATTCGCGCACTTCAGTCAACACATCCTGGATGTTGCTGCAATCGAACATGGGAAGCTTCCACATAGTCCAATAGCACTCAGTGGGGTTGCTGTTCTCATTGAACTCGATGCAAGGGATATAGCCTTGCTCAACCATGTACTCAATCTGACGATTGATCTGCTGGTCAGACAAGGGAGGCAGGTAAGAGAAAGTTTCGTACCGGCGCTCTTTAGGTAGAGTTCTCTTCGTTTTCATGGTTAGGAAATCCTAATGTAGTCGTTGCAGTAAAAGGGTGAAGGAAAGGAAATGGAAAATTAGGTCAGGGGATAGTCAACAGGTCGCTTAAACGATTACCCATTAACCATCCCCGAGACCTAAGCCACCTTAGATGGTGTCCATTGCCTCAAATTCGAACTTGATTTCCTTCCACAGTTCGCAAGCCACAGCCAACTCAGGGCTCCACTTGCAAGCCTCGCGGATGATGTCGCCACCTTCACGCATGAGGTCGCGGCCTTCATTACGAGCCTGGAGACAAGCTTCAAGGGCAACGCGGTTAGCGGTTGCACCAGGAGCGTTACCCCAAGGGTGACCAGCGGTACCACCACCAAACTGGAGACAGGAGTCGTCGCCGAAGATTTCAACCAGTGCAGGCATGTGCCATACGTGGATACCACCGGATGCAACAGGCATTGTGCCAGGCATCGCAGCGTAGTCCTGGGTGAAGAAGATACCGCGTGAACGATCTTCCTCAACGTGGTCTTCACGCATCAGGTCAACAAAGCCCATGGTGATGCCTTTCTCACCTTCGAGCTTACCCACAACCGTACCGGAGTGGAGGTGGTCACCACCAGACAAGCGCAGGCACTTAGCCAAGACGCGGAAGTGGATGCCGTGGTTACGCTGACGGTCAACCACAGCGTGCATAGCGCGGTGAATGTGCAACAGAACGCCGTTGTCGCGGCACCAGTTGGACAGGGTGGTGTTGGCGGTGAAACCAGCGGTGAAGAAGTCATGCATGATGATGGGAGTGCCAATTTCCTTGGCAAACTCAGCACGCTTCATCATCTCTTCGCAGGTACCTGCGGTGACGTTGAGGTAGTGACCCTTAACTTCGCCGGTTTCTGCTTGAGCTTTTTCGATTGCTTCTTGAACGAACAAGAAGCGATCGCGCCAGCGCATGAAGGGCTGGGAGTTGATGTTCTCGTCATCTTTGGTGAAGTCAAGACCACCACGTAGGGCTTCGTAAACCGCACGACCGTAGTTCTTCGCGGAGAGGCCCAACTTAGGCTTAATGGTGCAACCCAACAGAGGACGACCGTACTTGTTCAGCTTGTCGCGCTCAACAGTAATGCCGTGGGGAGGTCCAGGGAAGGTCTTGATGAGAGCGATGGGGAAGCGAATGTCCTCCAAACGCAGCGCACGCAGGGCCTTAAAACCAAACACGTTACCAACCAAAGAGGTCAGAACGTTGGTGATGGAACCTTCTTCAAACAGATCCAAAGGATATGCAATGAAGCAGAAGTACTGGTTGTCTTCGCCAGGAACGGGCTCAACTGCATAGCAACGACCCTTGTAGCGATCCAGGTCGGTTAGCAAGTCGGTCCACACCGTGGTCCAAGTACCGGTAGAAGATTCAGCGGCAACAGCAGCAGCAGCTTCTTCAGCATCCACACCGGGCTGGGGGGTCATGCGGAAGCATGCCAGCAAATCGGTGTCCTTGGGGGTGTACTCAGGGGTGTAGTAGGTCAGACGATAGTCCTGTACACCGGCCTTATAGCCCTGGTTTTGTGCGGCCATTTACTATATTTCTCCCTAGTTTCACAAAATCGAAGACTCTGCCGCTTCTGGAGTTGGTTCAGGCCTAGCCCGCTCCAACTCCAGCTCCAAAACTTTTTGGGCTATTCGTTGGGGCGACATT
>CALIGI010000178.1 GCA_938021205.1 uncultured Pseudanabaenaceae cyanobacterium | reverse complement strand
GAGAGCAAGCGATAGACTAACTGCTCCTTGGACATCTCCAGGCTAAAGACACAAACTGGTAGGTTATGCAGCGCCGCAATATTGCGGGCCAAGTTGAGAACGAATGAGGTTTTGCCCATCGCCGGACGCCCCGCAACAATGATCAGATCAGATCGCTGGAAGCCCTGGGTCATGGCATCCAGGTCATAGAAATTACAGGGAATACCCGCCACAGCCGTTCCTAATGACCGACTTTCAATCTCGTTAAATGTCTTCGTCAACACCTCAGAAGTGGGTGACAGGCTGGACTGGGGCCGCTCTTGACTCAAGCCAAAAATGCGCTGCTCCGCCTGGTCCAGCATCGTCTCTAGCGGGACTTCATTTTTGTAGCCTAGCTCAATGATTTCGTTGCCAGTCTTGATCAGTTGGCGACGCAAATACTTATCCATTACCAGCTTGGCGTACTGGTCGATGTTGGCAGTACTAATCACCCGCTCTACCAGCTGGGCAATACGACCCTGCCCCCCTGCGGCTTCTAGTTTGTCATTATCCTGAAGCCAGGAAGTAACGGTGGTAATGTCCGTGGGCTTGCCCTGGCTGTGGAGGGCCAGAGTGGTCTTATAAATTTCGCGGTGGGCGTTGGTGTAAAAAGCCTCAGGCTTGAGCGAATCAGCCACTCGGGTAATGGCATCGGGGTCTAGGAGCAGGCCACCCAGAATGGCCTCTTCGGCTCCCAGGTTCTGTGGCGGCATGTTGCTGACGCCTAACGACTGGAAACTCGGCTCTTGCTCTTGGACCATCGAAACTCCTTGCAGTACGGACTGAACCTATCGGCTAAGCTCGAACTGTTGTACTAACTCAAAATTTTAGCGCCTTCTAGGTCTAAGGAGGCTCAGGCTTGAGTCACTCCTAACAAAGACAAAAAATCGCCCCTACCACTGGGGTAGAGACGATTATTCTATGGGATTGTGACACCACATTTTGTGCCAATTGCCCGAATGCAACGTTACGAAACGCTACCTCAGATGAAAGCTGCCCTAGAGGGCTTCAACGCTGATGTTAACGTCAGCAACGACCTCGGGGTGCAGCTTCACTTTGGCAGTGTATTCGCCAATCTTACTGATTTCAGGCAGCTCAATTTCACGACGGTCCACTTCAATCGCAGCCATTTGCTGAATCACTTCAGCAACTTCTGCGTTCGTGACGGTACCAAAGATGGCATTGTCTTCACCCACGGTCTTCTTAATGCTGAAGCGACCAATGGTCTTAAGCGCCACGGCTTGCTTCTCAGCTTGCGCTTTTTGAGCCGCTAGACGCTCAGCTTCCTTAGCGCGGCGGAATTCCACCTGCTTGAGGATGCCGGGGGTGGCGATATCAGCTTTTTGTTGGGGCAGCAGATAGTTGCGCGCATACCCGGGCGCGACTTCAACCAAATCGCCATTGCGACCCAGCTTCCGAATATCTTCGTTCAAAACGACCTGGACACGCTTCGCCATTACTCTCGTCCCGTTCCCAATTTGATTGCTTTACGTTCAAACATCACATCTTAGTCAGTGCAAGGTAACAATTGCAAGCATTTCCGTGGCGTTGAGGACGATGTTCTATATCGGCAGCCTGGAAAGAGGCTCCCTAGAGCCGGATAGCTTAGGCGACCTGAGATGGCGATCGCAGGGCAGTCCAGCGCTTGACCGCTTTCACTAAGCTAGCTTCCTCAAGGGGTTTAACGATCCAAGCTTGGGCTCCGGCGGCTTTGGTGCGCATGGGGTTGATCAGGCTGTCATGGGGGGTCAACAGGATCAGCGGAATATGGCGCAGCAGCGTCGACTCCCGGAGAAGGTGACCCAGGCCCTTCTCTTCTTCAACGGCTAGGGCACCATCCATGAGGATGAGGTTAGGCCGCTCTTTGACGAGGATGGAGAGGGCCTGCTGGGAATGGCTTAGGCCAATGACGCGGTAGCCCAGGGGCTCTAAGCTTTGGCGCACCTGTTGCTGGACGGCATTGCTGCTGTCGAGGCAGGCAACGATGCCTTGGCTGGGCGATTGGACCGCAGCGGGCTGGGTTTGCCAGCGCAAATAGCCCAGCTTGACGGCCTGGTTCATAAGCCGGGCTACCGGAAGGAGGTCGGCATTGAGCTGGGCGGCAATTCCATATAGGCTCGGTTGCCCTGCGAATAGGGATTGCCAGTCCAGTAGACCTTGCCTGCGACTGATGGCCTGAATGGGACCGCCAAATTGCTCTGCGAAGCGACTCCCCCGCAAGAGGCTAATGCGACCATAGGGATAGATACGCTTCTGGCTGAGCGATTGCCACTGGCCGATGTGCGCTTCTAACGGGGTAGCCAGCTCATCTAGGTCTGAGGAGATCAAGGTGGGGGTTGGCATTACACCTCGTTCAAATTGCACCCTGCCCTGGGCCATAGCCAGGCAGTGAACGAGGGCTTCTTGGCTCGAACTGCGCAGGAGGCTGCGGAGCTCTTGAAGGGTGATTTTCTCTTGTTTCCAGCAGTGGTGGAGGTAGTCGTAGGGAGCACGGGCGGCTTTACGCAGGGGCTTACCGCTGGGGGGAAGGATTTGGCGACAGCTACGTTGGAGCAGGTAGGCGAGGCGATCGCCCCTGGAATCATCCCCTGTGGCAAATTGAATTTCTCCCTGGGCCAAGTAGATGGACCAGTTTGGTAAGGATTGACTCAAGTGACTAATCTGCAAGCGCCCCGTAAGTGATTGAGTCAGTAAGCTATGCAGCACCCTGGTCGGGGCAGCCACTCGACCGATGCCTGGGGATTGGGAGGTCCGGGGAGACCTCCTATGAAGGGCTTGGCCGGGCTGAGATGATGAAGGTTCCATGGCAAAGTCGTTGGGCAGTTTGAAAGGGTGAGGTTGAGGAGATCGCCTTGGCCACATCACTGAGTCCCTCCAGGCATGAGTCTCTCTATACAAGGGGTAAGCCTAGATAGGGCAGGCGGTGATGTGGATCGCAACGTCTTAACAAATGGGGTCGTTGTGATCTTGAGCGAAGTGGCAGGACAGATGGCAAAGTACGCCTGGCAGGCGCGGACGAAGCGCCCTGGAGATAAGCCACGGGGCGAGCCATAGAGCATTCGCGATAAATTGGTGAGATTGGAGGGGGCTTACGTTATCTCCTAGTCCGCTTGAGCATGACGATGGAGCTTAGCCCCCTTGGGGTATTGCCCATTAGAGCAAAGGCGACCTAGAAGCTGTTTGGGCAGGGGGGCAATTTTTTCTGGCTGCTGCTGGCTGCTTCCGGCTCAGTCAACGCTCTATGATGAAGGAGCGTAATAGCACTTGAGCGCTGGATTTCTTCGCCCTTCTTTTTTGCGATCGCCCCATGACCGTTACCCTGCGTTTTTTTCCCGACGATAAAACCACCCAAGCCGAAGTGGGGGAGCCTTTGCTAGAGGTCGCGAGGCGGGCAGGGGTTTCGATCCCGACGGGCTGTATGCAGGGCTCCTGCCATGCCTGTGAGGTGGAGTTGAATGGGGAAGAGGTTTGTAGCTGTATCACCGGGGTTCCGCCCAGTGACACAGAAATTAAGGTTGAGTTGTATAGTGACCCGACTTGGTAATGTTTCGGGTAGTGTTTTGACGGGCTTTGAACAGCCTGTGGTTTGAATCTTTCTGAAATGGTGGGTTTTGTTGAGTGGGACGGTTTGTCCCTCGGCCTACTGTTGAAACCCACCCTACGCATTTATTTTTGGCTATGCAGCTCAGCTTGACTCAGACCGGTGAACAGATGTCTGCGCTGACAGGTGTTCGCGCCATCATGAAGGACATCATCGAAACGCTGCGTAGCGGTGAGGGAAAAACGTTCATTAACCTGAGTGCAGGGAATCCGGTGATCTTGCCGGAGATTGAGCAGCTCTGGCGAGATTGCACTCAGGCGCTGTTGGATAGTTCTGAGTATGGAGAGGTGGTTTGCCGTTATGGGTCAAGTCAGGGGTATCAGCCGCTGGTGGAGGCGATCGCCCAGGACTTCAACAAACGCTACGGCCTGGAGCTGACGGATCGCAATATCCTCATTACCCCCGGCAGCCAAGCCCTCTACTTCCTGGCGGCCAATGCCTTTGGGGGACGCACGACGAGCGGCAAACTGAAGAACATCGTTCTGCCGCTGAGTCCTGACTACACCGGCTACGGCGGCATCAGCCTAGTGCCGGAAGCCTTAGTTGCTTACCGGCCTCAAATCGATATTGTGGGGCCTCACCGCTTCAAGTATCGACCGGACTTTAGCCAGTTAGAGATCAACGAGAACACGGGCATGGTGCTGTTCTCGCGCCCCTGCAACCCCACAGGCAATGTGGTGAGTGACGAGGATGTGCAGAAGCTGGCAGATTTAGCGGCTCCCTATGACTGTCCGGTATTTGTGGATTCGGCCTACGCACCGCCGTTCCCCGCGTTGAATTTCACGGAGATGATGCCGCTGTTTGGGGACAATTTGGTCCATTGCATCAGTTTATCTAAGGCAGGTTTGCCGGGTGAGCGCTTGGGTATGGTGATTGGTTCGCCCCAAGTGATTCAGACCTTAGAAGCCTTTCAAACCAATTTTTGTATTCACTCTTCGCGCTATGGACAGGCGATCGCGGCTCGGGCCATTGCCTCGGGTCAATTAGCCCAGCTCTCTGAGAGCGTGATTCGTCCCCACTACCGCGAGAAATTTGATCTTGTGGAGGCGAGCTTGGATGCGATGATGCCAAGCGATCGCCCTTGGTATTTACACAAAGGCGAAGGAGCTATTTTTGCTTGGCTTTGGCTCGATGAACTCCCCATGACTGATTGGGAGTTTTATCAGGCGTTGAAAAAAGTGGGGGTCATTGTAGTGCCGGGGAGTTCGTTCTTTCCAGGCTTGAAGGGCGATTGGGAACATACGAAGCGTTGTGTGCGGATTAGCTTAACTGCTACAAAAGCTGAGCTAGAGGATGCAATGGGAAGAATTGGCGCAGTGGTGAAGGAAGTTTACGACCCATCGATTTAGCGCCTGAAGGATCCCCCGGCAGTACGCCCTTTCACAAGCTCAAAACCAGCTAGCGCATCCAAGATCGCAAAGAGGGTTGACGCCATTAGGGTGTCAACCCTCTTTTGCCAACGGAATAGCCTAGCGTAGCTCTGGATGGGCCTCTTTTAGATGGCTATCCCCCAATTGATTCACCTCGGAAATCAGTTCATATAATCGCCCCGTATCCCGCTGATTGTAGTGAAGCTTAAGCCGAGGTAAATGGGCTGTTTCATCCCCCTTCTCTTCGGCTAAGCTCCCTGTTTTCTCGATCAAACCGCTCACGAGAATATCTTTGAAGTCTTGATTCAGACGCTCCACTTCTGTGTCAGTCAGCTCTGCATTCAGGCGCATAATCAAATGGGCTCCCACATAGCGACTGGAGTGGTAGACCCGATAGAAATTTGCGATCGCCGCCTCCGCCACCGCGATATCATCTGTAAGCGTATAGAGATGATGATCTTCGCCACTAATCAGCCCCTTCTTTACTAGCTGATCATTCACATAGCTCTCCCAATCCTGCCAATAGTCGCCCCCAGGACGATCTACCAAAATAAGAGGTACCGGGCCAAACTTGCCGGTTTGCATCAGCGTGAGACATTCAAACAGTTCATCCATGGTGCCAAAGCCGCCGGGGAACACGGCCACTGCATCCGTCTCCCGCAAAAAAAAGAGCTTGCGTGTGAAGAAGTACTTGAAGGTCAGTAGTTTGGCATCGCCATCAATGGCGGGGTTAGCGCTCTGCTCAAAGGGGAGGTAAACATTGAGACCGAAAGAGCGATCGCGCCCTGCCCCTTCATTCGCCGCCTCCATAATGCCGCCCCCAGCCCCAGTCAGCAGCATAAACCCCTGATCCGCCATCGTCTTCGAGAAGTCATGGGCCATGACATAGTCAGGGTCATCCTTAGCCGTGCGAGCAGAGCCAAAGACTGCAACCTTACGCGTATGGCGATAGGGAGCCAAAACTTGAAAAGCTTTCTCCATATCTTGGAGGGAGCCCAATAGAATTTTCCAATCCAGGCGGTCTAGATTTTCCTGGCTAATCGCGATCAAGCTCACCAAAGCCTGATGGATTAATTTCCCATGCTCCAAACTCGGTAACTGCTCTACAAGGTGGTTGAGTTCGCCCCGAAGCTGTTGTAGCTGAGCCTGGGAATCCAGTGAAGCCATTGCATTCTCCTAGTGAAGCGCACTTATTGTACCCGAGCTGTTTCGGCCAACTGCGCTACCTCGCTGAGACTGCCCCTAGCGGAGACAAAAAAGGAGGGTAGAGCAACAACTCGTTGCTCTACCCTCCTTTTTTACTCAAACTAAGCCAGCTAAAAATTAGCGGGACTTTCAATCACAGGCCATTAGATGTACTTCTCTAAGGTGTTAGCTAGGGTAGCCTTAGGCACAGCCCCAACAACCATATCCACCCGTTGACCACCCTTGAAAACCATCAATGTAGGAATACTACGAATCCCGTACTGACTGGCCACGCTGGGGCTTTCATCGGTATTGACCTTAACAACCTTGACTTGGCCGTCGTACTGTTGCGCGATCTCATCGACCACAGGTGCAACCATGCGGCAGGGGCCACACCAAGGAGCCCAAAAATCGACGAGAACGGGGAGCTCACTCTCAAGCACTTCTTGCTTGAAGTTCGCATCTGTGACTGGTGCAGCTGCTGACATGCTGAAAAACCTTTTGCCCTTAAATGTTCTCAGTTTCCTACAATAGCGAATTACCTGCCGTTTGGTAACAGGAGACGGCAGGTTAATTTAGATGCTTGCCCTATAGCCGATAACACGTAAGTCCTCGAAAAACAGTGATATCAAAAGGTCTGTACAGAGCTGAGGCTAAGGGATTTTTGAGCTGAAAGCCCAATCTAAGCTGAGGTAAATTTTTATGTGCGCAACTTCAGGCTTCATCGTTACTTTATAGAGTCCCAGGCATTCCCCCAATCAAGGCTAGATCCTTAAAACTAAGAGGCAGCAAGTTCACCCAGCAGATCACTCCCTCCGTTGAGCTATAGCAGCAACCCTTGACGTCCATAAGTGGATAGGACAAAGTTTGGGCAAGCATGAGTAACTTCTTTGACCAGCTCTAGCCGATGCAGAACATCCACAGTTCATTCCACCATTGAAGGATCTGGAAAACCCCATAAAAAGAAGAAACGCCTGAGCGAAACCGCTCAGGCGAAGTGTGGTGTGAGGAGTGAACAGAGATTTTCATCTCCGCTCAACTTATTGTAGGTCCATCCTATGGGGTTCGTGCCCCTATGTCACGCCTACAAGGGTATAAATTCCACAATCCTCGATTTAGCATGAAGCTCTTTCTCAATGGTGTAACGAAGCATTAAGTTATCTTCGTTTTCCGTATTAATCCCAGCTTATTTGCCCATGCCCAACTGTTGCGCTTTTTGGTAGACCTTACCCTCAGTTAGTAAGGAAGGTGCAATCACAACATCTACTTCCTGCATCTCTTTGATGGTTTTGGCTCCCAAGGTACCCATGCTAGTTTTCAAAGCACCCAGGAAGTTGTGAGTGCCGTCGTCTAGCTTGGCAGGGCCACGCAGAATTTGCTCAAGGCTACCGGTAGTACCCACATTAATGCGAGTACCTCGGGGGAGGACAGGGCTAGGGGTTGCCATGCCCCAGTGGAAGCCGCGACCCGGTGCTTCGGCAGAACGGGCAAAGGGAGAACCGATCATTACGCCGTCAGCACCGCAAGCGATGCATTTGCAAATGTCGCCACCGGTCACCAAACCACCGTCAGCCACGATAGTCACGTAACGCCCAGTCTCTTTGTGATAGTCGTCGCGAGCTGCTGCACAATCCGCCACCGCAGTTGCCTGGGGAACACCTACGCCCAGCACGCCACGGGAGGTGCAAGCTGCACCTGGGCCAATGCCCACCATGACCGCAGAGGCACCGGCCTTCATGAGCTTCATTGCCACGTCATAGGTGACGCAGTTCCCCAGGGCCACCGGCATAGGCATTTCTTCGCAGAATTTTGCCAAGTTCAAGGGTTGAACGCCCTCGGGGGAGAGATGATCAGTGGACACAACCGTTGCCTGGATAAAGACAATGTCCGCTCCAGCTTCTGCAACGGCCTTGCCATATTTGGCAGCACCCACGGGGGTGAGGCTGACAGCCGCCACACCACCCCCTTGTTTGATCTCTTGGATACGCTGCTTGATCAGTTCTGGTTGAACAGGCGTTGCGTAGATTTCCTGCATGAGGGGGACAAAGTCATCCTTGCCCACCTCGGCAATGCGATCTAGTACAGGGTTGGGATCTGCATAGCGAGTTTGGATGCCCTCTAAATTGAGAACCCCGAGGGCTCCCAGTTCAGACAGCTTTATCGCCATTCCCACATCCACCACACCATCCATGGCACTGGCAATAATAGGAATCTCTCGTTCAACTCCACCAATGCTCCAGCTCGTATCCGCTAGGGCTGGGTCCAGGGTCACCTGACCTGGCGCCAGCGCAATTTCATCAAATCCGTAGGCTCTACGAGCCGTTTTGCCTTTACCCAGTTGGATATCCACCACGCGTCAATTCCGAGACTCTTTAAGTAGAGCTAGCCTATCAAAGTCTGGGATAAGTACGATCGCCAACAGAAAAAGCCGCCTCCCTATGAACAGGGGGCAGCAAACGACTCAATATTTACCAAACGTCTTGCTTAGCAAGACTTTGAGCAATTGCTCTAGCCCTGGCAAGCCACAGAAACGAAGTGAATTGCAATCCTGAGAAACGGAAGTTCTCCTAGTCATCTGTGAATATTCCGGTTAAATCATAAAGAACAGTTCTAAGAGCCGTTAGAGAAATACAGATTTTATTAACATTTTGTGATGACCTCACATGGATTAGCCTTCCACTCCCACTGCACCTTGATGAGCTTTGAAGGGCGATCGCACCTCCACATCTAAATAGTAGGGATCAGAAGGATAGGAACATTGCAGCCTAGAATGTGGATTGCTGATAGCGCGATATTCCTATGGCTCCGGTGCATTCTGAGCGAATCCAATCTCGATTTGCTCCCCTATTTCAGCCCAATCTCTCGGCCAGGCTCACCCTAATTGGCCTTGTGATTACCTTGGGGTTTATTTTGCTCGCCATTCTAGCCCCACTGCTCCAGGGCTGGGGCATCATTCAAGATCCCACGGCTTCCCTAATTAACCCGATCCATGCCGCTCCCTCGGCCGAGCATTGGTTTGGCACCAGCCGAGAAGGCTACGATGTTTTTGCCCGCACACTGTTTGGAACCCAAGTGGCGTTGAAGGTTGTATTACTCGCCACCGCTATGAGCCTGATGATTGGGGTGCCCCTGGGATTATTGAGCGGTTATTTGGGCGGCTGGGTGGACCGGATCTTGCTGTTCTTGATGGACACGCTTTACACGCTGCCAGGCTTATTGCTATCCGTCACCTTGGCCTTTGTTGTGGGGCGAGGCCTGCTCAATGCGGCCTTAGCCCTCTGTGTGGCCTATGTGCCCCAGTACTACCGGGTGGTGCGTAATCAAACGGTGAGTGTGAAATCAGAGCTATTTGTGGAAGCGGCCCAGGCCATGGGGGCTTCCACGCCGCGCATTTTGAGCAAATATCTATTTCTCAATGTGATTCCCAGTGTGCCGGTGTTGTTTACCCTCAACGCGGCGGATGCAGTTCTTGTGCTAGGTGGCTTGGGATTCTTGGGCTTGGGCCTGCCAGCGGAGACACCGGAATGGGGCCATGACTTACAACAGGCGCTCGATGCTCTGCCCACGGGCATTTGGTGGACAGCGCTGTTTCCAGGTATTGCGTTGACGCTCATGGTGGTGGGCTTGTCGCTGCTGGGCGAAGGGCTCAATGAATGGCTGAATCCCAAGGGAGATTTGGTTTAGGGCTGACAGTCTGTCATCACGTTCTAATAGGAAAATCAAAAATCTTCTTCAAAACACGAAACCGTCTTACCCCTTACTCCACTGCCTCTAGCAACAAAAAACCGAGCTCTCCTTGATTTTGCGGGAAATGCCATTCCTGCTGATACCGTCGCAAAAAATTCTGTCCCAACACACCATCTACGCCCAGCAGGGTTAGGACGGTCGAATCTGTAATGACGGTTTCTAGACCCGTTTGACGATGGCGTCCTAAGGACACTGAATTGAGCTGAGCGATCGCCGCGTCTTCCAATCCACAAAATCCCAATATCTGAATCGGCTTCTGGCTCGCTTCGCGAATTCCCACCGCCTCAGCAATGGCCGTTGAGATAAAGGTGCCATCTGCGGCAGTGTCCAGTAGCATTTCAAATGGCCCAGCTCCATTGATTTGAAGCTGGGCTAGCATCACGCCAGATTTGGCTTTAAGCGGGATCGCTTGGAGTCGTTGGGCTAGAGAAAGTGCTTGGGGCTGTTTGAACTTGAGCTGCTGTTTCACGGGGTCAATCGCCATGGCAAAGTGACTCAGGATGTCCATGCCCAAGATGCCATCTGCTCCTTCGGGGATCAGGGTTTGGTCAAATTGCAGGGCTTCTAGGTTATTGACTTGAGCGCTGCCGATCGCCAGATTCGGCAAGGTAAATCGGGTGGCGGTCATTTCTGGACAGTCTTTTCCGGCGACGGCAAAGGACAATTCTTGGTTGGGGACCGGTGTGCCTGTGATGCGGAGGGATTGCTTGAGGGCTTTGGAGAGTAGGGTGGTGGAAGCTCCGGTGTCGACGAGGAGTCGGCTGGGTTGATCGCCAATTTGAGCATCGAGGGCGTAGACGCCTCGGGATTTTTGTAGAAGAGAGAGGGGCAGGGTGGCTTCGCCGCTGACGTTGGGCTTTTGGAGATTGAGGGATTGAAGCTGGACGATCGCGGCTTGGGTGGTGTGTGGAGCGATCGTGGCGAATAACCCAAGTGTTCCAAGACCTAGCCCCAAGCTTCCCAGCAACGCCCAACGGACTCGGCGGAAACGAAGCATCACAATTCCCTACACAACAACAACAAACCCACGGCTCCAGTCTAATCAATGGCAGGATTGAAATGGCTTAAAGTTCGATACACCTCAGACCGCTATGGATTCCGCGACCCGCCTTGCTTCCCAAGCCAGCTCTGCTGTGCAATTACAGCGACCGCAACGCCCATTAATCATGGCTCCGGCGGGGGATTGGGAATGTGCCAAGGCGGCGGTGGAGAATGGGGCCGATGCAATCTATTTTGGCCTGGATCGCTTCAATGCGCGGATGCGGGCTCACAACTTCACCGAAGCGGATCTGCCGGAGTTGATGGCGTTTTTGCACAGCCGGGGAGTGAAG
>CALIGI010000177.1 GCA_938021205.1 uncultured Pseudanabaenaceae cyanobacterium | reverse complement strand
CTGTTAAACTCCAATTTCCCAAAAGAGAGCCTGTTGGAATTGGGGATCTTGCTCAGCTTCGTGCCAATCAATAGTTCAAGGAAGAATCTACGTCTTTAGTTCCTGCCGGATCCACTTCCGCCAAGCCCGAACTAAAGCATTCTCATCCTGGGCATCCGCATCAGCCAAAAAGCCATTGATGCGAGCCGCAGAAACAAACGAAAAACTAGGGCTGGACTCTTGAAGAACATAGCCACCCTCCTCCAAGCCATAGATCTTCACCCCACCCTTCACATAGCGCCAAATCTCCGGCGTCCCAATCTGGGCATAAATCGCCATCCGCTTCTTAGATGGACTGCTGATATCTACTTCTAGAATCAAATCCGGCGGTGGGTCTCGTTCTAGATCTAGCGATCGCCCCTGAATCTTTCCCGCATTCTGAATGTAATAACAAGAATCTGGCTCAGCCCCCTGACTCAAATCCTCACGGTTCAGTGTTGTGGAGCGAAATCCCTTGATCGGCAAATCAAGCTCCTCCGTCAAAGCCTCAATCATTCGCTCCAGCAACTTCGTCCTCGTTTCATCGAAGTCAGAAGGAATTGTGATTTCAAGTAAGCCACGGTCATAGGCTAATCTGGCAGAGCGATGGTCACCCAGTTCCGCTAACACCGTTTGGTAAGTCGTCCAGCTCACCCCTTCCAAAAGAATGCGCTGGCTCGACAGAATCGGGGGCTCTTGCTCAAGGATCGCAACCATGGCAAATCGTCTCAAAGGCTCTTGGCTAAAGCTATTCTAACGCTTTGGCCTATGGCTTAGCCCGCAACAGGCAATTCCTTCACCGCTTTCAAAACATCCACTTCAAGCTGCTTCAATCGCAACGTCTCCCGCTCCTTGTCTACCTCGCGGGCTTCTTTCTGGCGCACCAGGTTATTTAGCTCAGCCCGGCGGGAGCTAATATCTGTCTTAATGCGATCGCCCAAAGTCCGCTCATAGCTATCGAAGCAATCTTGCACCGCCGCCTGGACCTTCGGCCCCTGCTCCTCGGCAATGCGGGGCAGCATCTTGGCAAATTCCTTCTTGGTGGAGCGCAGGAACATCTGACGCACAATCTCGGCCTGTAAGCCGACAATGCCCGTGCCCGCCGTCAGCAACACAAAGATATTGAGCAAAATGCCTGTACCTCCGGTGAACAGCATCAGCAACACATAGCCCACCGCCGAAATCAGCACGGAGCTGAGCACGCTGGCAAAGACGCCGCGCCAGAAACTATTGAAGGCGTTGATCGTGCGGTTAAGACCATCGGGCGTTTCGCCAAAGATGTCGCCCAATAGGTCCACCCAAATGCGGGCTTTGCCCTCTTGGTAGGTGTTACCCGCAGCATAGAATTGATCACCCAGGAGTTTCTGGTCCATCACCTCTAGCACATCGGCATAGGCAGCAGCTTGCTCATCTAGTTGTCGGTTCAACTTGCTGATGCTGCGACGCAGGTCTTGCTTTGCCGTAAATTCCCAGGCGGCAAAGCGATCGCGAATATACCGTTCAAAAGCCCGGCGGAAGTCCTGGTAAAACTTCTGGCGGTTGTCCTTCTGGAGAAATTGCACAAAGTCCAAGCTGGGCTGAGAGGCCACGAAATCAGACTCGAAGGTCTCCTCCAGCTTGAGCACAAAATCCTTGAAGGACTGCCCTGCTTTATCAGCCTCTGGGGTGCCGGTCTCTCGCACTAGCTTGCCGCATTGACGACGGATGACTTCTAGCTGTTCAAACTCCACTTCCAGCTCCGCAATTTGCTGTTTGAGGCGGCCCGTGTCACTGCCTAGGAGAGGGATGCGGCGGGCAATGACTGCTTCCAATCGCCGCTGGACTTGTTCCGCAACGACCGCAGCTCGCTTCAGCTCAACTTGGGCCCGATCCTGGGTTAGATAACGGCCCAGCTCAGCCAAGAATTCGCCAATGCCTGTACCCTTTAAGGTTGCATCAGCATTTTTGATGCGACGACGCAGGGCCTGAAGCGCAGAGACTTCAAAGACACGCCGAGCATAAATATCCTCTCCGTCCACGTCACAGTAATCAATCAGGTTCGTCTTGAAAACCTGGCGAAGACGATCCTCAGCTGTTTTTAGCTCGCCTTCATTCTCGGCATCTACCAGGCCATCTTTGATGCGGTCCCAGCCATTGACCAAGAAGAACAAACCCAGCCCCTGCTCCCGCAAGTAATTCTGCAAATAGCGACGCTCATCCAAGGTGCAGGGCTGGGTGGCACTTAGAACAAAGAGGATGGCATGGCAGGACTGAACAAATTCCAGCACCTTCTGGTTGCGAGCTTCAGTGTCGTTAAGCCCCGGCGTGTCAATGATTTCAATGCCCTGCTTGAGCAGTTCTAGGGGATGCTCCACCACCGCATGGCTCACATTCGGGAAGGCTAGCTCCGACTCTTCCTCCAAGCGCTTAGCCTCATCGGGGGAGATGGTGTAGCGCTGCTTGAAGGCGTTAAAGTCGAGGCTTTCGCTGGGCTGATCGTCATTGAAATGGACAGTGACTTGCTTTTCGGTGCCGTACTTTAATACCGTCAGCAATGCCGTGCAAGGGGTTACGTCAGCAGGCAGCAGTTGCTCTCCCAACAGTGCATTGAGCAGGGTACTCTTGCCCCGCTTCAAATCTCCCAGCACCAACACGCGAAATACGCCTTGTTCGAGTCTGGCCTGGGCCTGGCAGAGCGTTTTGATTTCTTCGCCCAGCTCCAGGGCTCCAGAAGCTTCTTCGCCTTCAACCTCAGCGGTTTGTAAGAGGCGAATAATGGTGCCGAGCTGGGCGGCGGAGGCTTGGCGCTGTTGGCCCGCCTGCTCCAGGTTACCGACAAAGCTCTGGGACTGTACTTCCATGGTCATTGGCTGATGTGGAACTGCGACGAATGAGACCGTGAACTTAGAGCTTTGAATTCTTTTCAAATAGGCCTAAATAGACCACGGCACCCACGGCTAAGATAAGAGCTGCCCAAAATACAAATTGAGCAATCCAGATGATCGCGATGCCCAATGCTGCAAAGGCAACGAGCTTGACAGCCAGTTTTGCCTTGCGGGAAAAGCGTTGCATAAAGCCAGGTTTTTCTACATGCTTGCGCGTGGGTGAGTAGTCGGCTTCGGGAACGGGTGTGGCAGGGTCTTCGAGACGCTGGATTTCTAGCTCCAGCTCTTTTAACCGAATCTCCTGCTCTCGTGCCTTAAGTTCCTGTTCGCGGCGCTTAAACTCCGCATCCTGAGCATTGAAATTAGTCATCCATGTCCAAGCCATTCACGGTGGTGAGCAAACACCCAATGCTAGCTTTCCCATTTTAGAGAAGCCATTCGTCAGGTCTACTGAAATTGTATCGTCTTGCCCGTAGATGTGGTTTTCACTGCAAAAATAGCGCTCATAGGCACCTGTCTCAACAGCTGGGCTGAAGCCATGCTGGACTACATGGGCGATCGCAACAGCCCTAGGCCAGGGGACTGCGATCGCCACCGCAACGCTTGGCCTTTGCACTCCTAGCTCAGACAAATCCAGCGACTTCTGATGCTATGCCACTTCTGAGATGGGCAGTGTTCTTTCGCAATCTATTCTTCCGTCTGATTGTCCTATTCCATGGTTTTCGTCGATTACTCCCGCCTTGCTCAATCGCGACTCTGCCCATCATTAGCGGGCGTATAGTCTTGTGCTTCTACAGTCGAGACTTGTGAATCAAGGGCAACAAGTCTCGACTGGACATGGGAGTCATCCGCTCAAGCTAGACAAATTCAAAACCATGGCTAAAGCTGCTCACCTCCGTGTGCTCCAAAACCGCAACGAGATCAGCCTGCCCCGTTTGGGATTGATGCCACAGGCCAGTTGCAGAAGCATCACTCAGACTACCCAAGCGATAGTCAGCAACCCCTCCCGCTAGGCGAATCGTATCCTCATAGCGATTGAAGTCCTGAATCCGAGCAAAGCTCTCCGTCAGCGACAGCCCCGTTTCGCTATCCAGATCCAAGTAGTAAGCCTG
>CALIGI010000176.1 GCA_938021205.1 uncultured Pseudanabaenaceae cyanobacterium | reverse complement strand
GGCGAGTTCTTGAGGAAATGAGACTTGATGAATTACGTCTTTACGTTGAGGCTTTTACAATGGGAAGGTAGCCGCAGCAGATGCGGACTTCTATGGTGGTGATTCTCATATGGTCGTAACCCTAGATTTGAGGCCCAGTCTTGAGCTGACGGATGAGCAGCTTGAGAGTATTTGCCGTCGCAATCCGGATTTGAAATTTGAGCGCAGTGCCCAGGGGGAGTTGATTGTTGTGGCTTTGACGGGCGGGGAGATAAAGCAATGATTGCTGCTGTAGAACGCAAAACCATCACGTTCGATGAGTTTATTGACTGGTATCCCGAGCAAGCTGGACAGCAGTATGAGCTGCGCAATGGAGAAATTATTGAGATGCCAAAACCTACTGGTCCCCATTCGCAATTAGCTGGGCTTTTGGGATTTCATTTGATGGCGGAGAGCTTGCGGCTGGGATTACCGTTTGTGGTGCCGAAAGAGTGCATCGTTAAGCCTGCTCAAGAAGAGTCTGGCTACGAGCCGGATGTGGCGTTGCTGGATCGGCGGGAGTTAGAGCATGAACCGAGGTGGGAGCGGTCTTCGGTGATTACGCGTGGGGATTCTGTGCCGCTATTGGTAGAGGTGGTGAGTACAAATTGGTCCGATGACTATGCGCTGAAGCTAGAGGCTTATCAGGATTTTGGGGTGCGGGAATATTGGATTGTGGATTATCGAGGGTTAGGTGGAACGTTTTTTATTGGGAAGCCGAAGCGTCCGGTGGTGACAATTTGCTGTTTGGAGGATGGAGTTTATCGATTGAGCGCTTTTCGAGGAGATGAGCGGTTGGTTTCGCTGACGTTTCCGGAGTTGATGCTGACAGCTAATCAAGTGTTCGCGATGGCTGCTGCACAATAGAACTAATACTTGGGCAACATAAACAAACTCTTCTAGTCATACCGAGAAAGGATCGCAGGTTATGCTAATGAACTCCGTACTAGCATTGTTTATGCTGAGTCTAGGAGCTTTGTTTTTATGTCTATCACTTCCTATTCTTCTAGTTTTTTACATCTTAGAAAGATATTGGAAGCGAAAAAGCTTAAGAGCTTCTGCCAGGATCATCCGTTTCATTGTAGCGGCTTCATTAATGTCTTGTGTACTAGCATGGCCTGTTGAATTCCTTGATCAACCGCTCGATCAAATGATTTATCAAGATGTCGATAAAGCTTATTCAGAGATCTATGACGCTTACACAAAAAAAGTAACTGGATTGAAGCTAGTTTCTCTATTAGCAGATGATTTTAAAGAAAATCTTAGGGAAAGCAATCGAGTAAATGGAACAAACTTACTGCACCTTGCAAACCGGACAGAAAGCTGGCGTGTAAGCTCCGGAGGGCAAGGAATTTATTATGCGCCAGAAACTATAACTTTCTATCGAGGAGGATTTGAGTACGAGTTCATTAAAGTAAATAGAAAATGGCTATTCACTGGAAACTACATCATTCACCGTGACTAGTTCTGTCAGCTGATCGCAATGCTGCTTCAAAAATTGATATTCGTCGGATCTGTATTCCAGCGATAGATGTTCAAATCAATCTTGCCATTTTTCTTAAACTCAATTCCTTCCTCCTCTAATAGATGCCTTTGCAGATAGTCGGAGCCATTGCGGACTTGGGAATAGGAAACTTCACCTTTGGAATTGACCACGCGCTGCCAGGGAATGCTGTCGTCGGGCTCGGCGACGCGGAAAAGGGCATAGCCAACCACGCGGGGCTTGCCGAATAGGCCCGCTAGCTCAGCAACTTGACCATAGGTGGCGACTTTACCCGGCGGGATCTGGCGAACCACATCGTAGATTTTGCTGTAAGTGTTGCTGGGGAGCTTTGACTGGGCCATGGCGTCCTAGATGGGTGTCTTGCCTACACAAAAACAGAGAGTTATTGCTTTCTCAGACCGCTGCTGTTTTTTGCATCGGCCTAAAAAAGCGCGATGGATTAGGGTGTCATAACTGATTTAGGCAACAAACGAACCACTCAGCTGACTCGTGGAATGCCAGCTAACAACAGCCAGCAAATCGCTCCCTTTCAAGATCCTGGCCCCCTCTGAACTACTTTCTAGAATCAGTTCTGAGGCAGAGAATCCTCTGAAGGTTGTCATACCTTGTTGATAGTTTCGGATCAGATCATGGCCTTCACCTTCGCTGAGAATCACGATCGCCTCACTATTCCCTCCCAGCCAGACTTCATCCAAGCCATCACCACTGTCAATCACATCAGCTCCACCATTGCCATAAATCGTGTCATCTCCAGCCCCTCCTGAAAAAGTCTCGGCTTGACTCCCTCCATAAATTTGGTCATTACCATCACCACCCACCAGTAACGTCGGTCCATTATTGCCAAAAAGGATGTCATTCCCGGCCTGACCTATCAACTCCTCCACATCATCACCACCGAACAGGGTCAGAGGCGCTGTATCAATTGGTTCAACATCAATCGGTTCAATATCAATCGGCTCAGGTAGAAATTCGGCTTCTAGCGCTGCGAATGCTGCATCAGCCAGAAGCTGATGCCCCGCTGCAGTGGGATGTAGATCATCGAAAAATAAATCATCACAAGCAGTGAGCTCAGCAGCAGTGGGTGGGTTCGTCAAGAGACCTGCGATGGAGAAGCATCCCCCTGCGGTGTCAAACCCAAAAGCAGCTGGGTCAGTTTGAATTTCGTTGAAGACTGCATTGGCATCAAACTCTGCAATTCTGACCGCTGGATTATCGAGTTCAAACTGCTCTAGTAGGGCTATTAAGCCTTGATTGTGCACCGTGGTGATAGCATTGAGCGCATCAGCAGGGAGAGCTTGCCCCAGGGGCACTTCGCCTAGGGGAGGCAGGTTCACGATTAGAAAGTTAGTTGCACCATCATCATGCAACTCCTCCAAGGCCTCGCCGATATTGGCTAGCGTGACCAAGGGGTTTGTTTGGCCTCCTCCCAGATAGTCATTGGAACCAACCCAGAGCACATGGAGGGCATTGTCTAAGGCAGATGCTCCAGCCAAGTCGATGAAGTCCCCATGGGCATCAACCTGGAATTCTAGACCTGGTAGTGGAGGAGTTCCTGCTGGCCGGAATGGATTGCTGTTATTGGAATTACTATTATCGGTGTTTGCGCCGGATAGGGCGAAGTTAATCCCATCCGTCACTCCGGCCAAATTGCTGAAAGAGGTAACAATACTACTCGGGTTCAGGTTGAGTCTTTCGGTAATACTCTCAATCCAAAGGGGGCCGTTACTAAAACGACCATTGAAGTATGGTGGGGAGGGGGGAAACAGTCCACCCGATAGCGCGAAGAGATTACCAGTGTCCGAGAGACTATCTCCAAAGATGTAGATCTCTTCAAATTGGAAAGAGGGGGCACGGTTAGATGCAATGTCCATTCGATGTAGCCTGCGATCGCAGGTCAAATACGTAGTCTGTGATACGGTTCTGACGACCAAGCAAGGTGGCAACTTGAAAGTCAGCCAGACCGATAAGCTGCTATCTATTTTGAGCTTAACTTAGAGAAAAGAATCAGGAATGAAGTTAAAGTCTCGCCCAGAAAAGCCTGGGTTTATTCAGACCTCTCCCAGTGGCCAAGCTGCGTCAATCCTTCGTCTAAGGAAGTACTGTGAGCCTAGTTGGGGTTGAATGCCTGGCGAAATAAGATGGATGTGAGAAGCGATCGCCCCACCTCGTTCGCTATAGTCATGATCGGCCCAGCAGTGATCTCCGCCCATGTCTCAACCGATCTCTCCCTTCATTGCCCAGATCGCCCAGGAACTGAACGTCCGGCCTGTTCAGGTTCAAAATGCCCTGGAGCTATTCGCCGAGGGGGGCACGATTCCCTTTGTGGCACGCTATCGCAAGGAGCGTACGGGGGAGCTGGATGAAATTCAGCTGCGGCAGATTCAGGAGCGCCAGGGCTATTTGACGGAGCTGAGCGATCGCAAGCAAGCCATCCTTAAGGCGATCGCTGACCAAGACAAGCTCACCCCCGAGCTGAAAGCCAAAATCGAAGCCTGCGACCAAAAAACAGAACTGGAAGACCTCTACCTCCCCTACAAGCAGAAGCGCCGCACCAAAGCCACTATGGCCAGGGAGAAAGGACTACACCCCCTGGCAGATTGGCTAGAAGGGCTGAATATAGCCCAATCGCCCAAAGCTGACATCGATGCTGAGGCAGCAAAGTATGTGGATGCCGAAAAGAAGGTGAAGACAGCGGAAGAAGCCCTACAAGGCGCTTCAGATATCTTGGCGGAGAGCATTGCCGAGCAGGCGGAGCTGAGGGCTTGGATTCGAGAATATCTGCTGCGTAACGGGGAATTCACATCGAAGATTAAGAAGGACTTTCCTGAAGGCAGCACTAAGTTTGAAACCTATCGGAAGTACAGTCGGGCGGTGAAATCCATTGCTTCTCATAATCTCCTAGCCCTACTGCGAGGCCAAAGCGAAGGCGTGCTCACCATGGCACTAGATTTCGACGAAGATTACGTCCTGGGCTATCTCGAAGATCAGGTGATTCGCAGCAATGCCTC
>CALIGI010000175.1 GCA_938021205.1 uncultured Pseudanabaenaceae cyanobacterium | reverse complement strand
GTCTCCGTCGCGAATTGGCTTGGCTGGCCCAAGGCCCCAAGGCTCGCAGCACCAAGCAGAATGCTCGCATTCAGCGCATTGATGAAATGAAGGAAAAGGACTTTAAGGAGTCCTTGGGCAAGGTGGATATTACCACCGTGGGGCGGCGCATTGGTAAGAAGGTGATTGAGATTGAGGGGGTGAGTAAGGGCTATGGCGATCGCACCCTGATCGACAACTTTACCTATGAATTTGGGCCTGGCGATCGCATTGGCATCATCGGCGGCAATGGCGCAGGCAAGTCCACGTTGATGGACATTGTTACGGGACGGCTAGAGCCCGATAGCGGCAAGGTCGAGATTGGTAGCACCATCCACATCGGCTATTTCGACCAGCATTCCGAGAACTTGCTCGAAGCTGGTCAGGAAAGTATGCGGGTGATTGAGTACATCAAGGACACCGCTGAGCTGGTGCAGACCAATGATGGCAGCGTGATCACGGCATCGCAGATGCTGGAGCGCTTCTTATTCGAGCCCAATTCCCAGTATTCGCCCGTGGCGAAGCTATCTGGTGGGGAGCGGCGGCGACTGTTTTTGCTGCGGGTGCTGATGCAAGCCCCTAACGTGTTGATTTTGGATGAGCCAACTAACGACTTGGACGTGCAAACCCTGTCGGTGTTGGAAGAGTATTTAGAAGAGTTCAACGGCACCGTGATTACGGTGTCCCACGATCGCTATTTCCTCGACCGCACGGTGAACACGATTTTGTCCTTGGAAGAGGGCGGAAACATTCGCAAGTATCCCGGCAATTATTCCGTTTATTTGGACTTCAAAAAAGAGGAAGAAAAGGAAGCAGCAGCCATAGAAGCCGAGGCAAAGAAGCAAACGGCTGAAGCCGCAGCGGCTAAAAAAGCGGCGAATGCCAAGCCGAATAATTCTAAGAAATCTCCTAAGCTCTCGTTTAAGGAAACAAAGGAATTAGCCACGCTGGAAACCAAGCTGCCCAAGCTGGAAGCGAAGAAGGAAGCGCTGGAGAAAAAGCTGTATCAAAATGCACCCAGTGCCATCGCTGAGCTTGAAAAGATGACGGCGGAATTGGCGGCGATTGATAAAGAGATTGAGACGGGGACGGAGCGGTGGATGGCGCTGTCGGAGATTGCGGGGAATGGTTGATTGAGCCTGAGTTTGGCAGCTTGCAAAAGCGCTGGCCTAGCGGCCTGGGAATAAATTCCCAGCCTCAGAGCGAAAGCCCACTAAAGTGGGCTGAAACCCTCGCTGATAGGATTTTGAGTCCGTTTTAACGGACTTGAGCTTTGAGCTGTGAGGTTTAGCTCAGGTTGGCAGAGCCCAGCAAACCATGAATTTGTCGAACCCAAGTTAATTGGCTAAGCTTTTCTGCGGTTCAGAAGTTCTATTTTAAGGAAATCAGGCTTCTGATCTAAGAGAAAATTCCTGTATGCGCCTTTGTAAACAGGATGTTCCTGGCCTCATTATTTTCCCAACAGCTCTTTTGCTGTTACAACTAATTCTGGAAATGCCTGCGATCGCACCGGCTCGGCCCCGCGAAATAATTGCACCTCATATTCCCCATCCACCAACGTGCAAACTGTCACTGCTGGCTGCTTCGGATTACCAATAAACCGTCGTCCACCCAAACCCAAATAATCCAGAATCCAATATTCTTGAATGCCCATTGCCTCATAGTCAGACATCTTCACCACGTAGTCATCGCGCCAATTGGTCGAAACCACCTCCACAATCAGCCGAATTGATTCACCCCGTTCAATAATCGAACCACTCTCCCAACGCGGCTCTTGCTCCACCGCCGCCTCATCTAACACAATCACATTCGGCTCATACCCCGTATCGTCTGCCGCCTTAACGATGCATTCTCGCGGAACGAAGTAAGGCAAGTTTGCCTGGCGAATCTCACTGCCGAGGATAAATCCTGTATCCCCTGCAACCCGAGAATGCTTACCCTTGGGCTTCGGCATCTCCACAATTCTCCCGTGGCGCAACTCATAGCGACAGGTGGCATCCTCTGGATACCAGTCCATGAATTCATCAAAGCCAATTGGCTTGGTTAATGCTTGAACCATTGCCCGTGAACCTCCGCCTCCGCAGCCCTCAATGCTTTCTCAAGCCTAAGGAACAGGAATTTATTAATCCCGCAATTGATTAAACTCCCCCTTTTTAAGGGGGCTGGGGGGATCTCGCTACAGCAAGCCAAACAGCCGACCTCTTTCCCTAGCCCTTACTCCTAAAGGAGCAAGGGAACCGAACGCCAAACCGAGGGTTTTCAACTTGTCTCGGTTCCCCGTGACCTTAGGAGAGGGGTTAGGGGAGAGGATGTATTGCCTCTTGTCGAACTCAGGTTAATCCTGCAATTGATTAAACTCCCCCTTTTTAAGGGGGCTGGGGGGATCTCGCTACAGCAAGCCAAACAGCCGATCCCCTCAAATCCCCCTTCGATACCTGAGCTTGCCGAAGGCAAAGGGTGGGAAGGTCTAATTTAATTCTTGTCCCTAAGCAATTAACCTGCAAATCGGATCAGAGCAGTGCTTGAGTCTCGCTGAACATTTCGCCTGGAGCTAAACGCCCATGCCAGAGAGAGTGTTGATGAGCTCGCCAAAGAATGTCGCGGTGCCGGGATGCTCCATTTCAAACTGGGCTTCCACTTTCTTGGCCTGGTCGAGCAGACCCTTGGTTTCGGTGGCTCCATCCTCTGCTGCGATAAGTTTCTGAATCTCGGCATCCAGTTTTTTCAGCTCACTGAGCTTGTCAGCCTCTACCGTTTCGGTCTCCAGGGTTTCATGGAGTTTGGTTAGCAATTCTTTGAGTGTTTCATTACTCATCGATTTATCAGCCTTAGGGTAGATTGAATCCCGCTTTTTTGGGGCGGAATGGTCGCTCGGCTGCTCTGCTAGGCCTTGATAGGACGGGAGTAGAGTCAGCGATCGCGACTCTCCCAATTATAAAAGACCTCTCCTCTAGCCTTCGCAATTCTCAATAGTTTGCAAGCTGCCTGGGCTCGTCTGTAAGGGATGCGTCGTGAATCTCAATAAAATGAAACGACTTGCTCGCTAAAACATTAAGTGCTTTTACAAAAGGATGCCTGCGATCGCCGCTGTCATAAAACAGGTCAAGCTCCCAGCCACCATGGCCTTAAACCCCATGCGAGCCAAGTCCTTTTGACGACTGGGGGCAATGGCACTGATGCCGCCAACGGTGATGCCAATGGCACCCAGGTTGGCAAAGCCGCAGAGGGCAAAGGTGGCGATGGTGGCGGCTCGTTCGGAAATGGTGGGTAGTCCCTCCGCTGCATCTCCCGTAGCCAGAGCAGTGGCGTTGTCGAGCAGGACTTTGAGGTCGAGGTAG
The DNA here is from genome assembly GCA_938021205.1 of uncultured Pseudanabaenaceae cyanobacterium. Lineage (GTDB taxonomy): Bacteria > Cyanobacteriota > Cyanobacteriia > PCC-9006 > JAAUQQ01 > JAAUQQ01. The sequence goes on along the minus strand of CALIGI010000175.1, from coordinate 1,652 downwards.
GCGAGGAATTCGTTGAGGATGGTTTTCTTGCCTAGCAAGGCTCCGACGGTGAGGCAGTCTGTGGTGGGGACGCCCATGAGCCAGGCGATGGGGGCAAGGACATAGCCCAGCATGAGTTCGAGGGAGAGGTCGGGGAAGCCGATGAGGGTGCCAATCCAGCCGAGGCCGCCGTTGACCATGGCGACGAGGGCGAGGAAGACGAGGAGCATGGCTCCGATGTTGAGGGCGAGTTTGAGGCCGTCGAGGGTACCAGTTGTAATGGCATCGATGGCGTTGATGGAGGTTTTCTCGATGGAGACGGTGACCTCGCCCCTTGTGGGGGAGTCTTCGGTTTCGGGGTGCATGAGCTTGGCGATCGCCAAGGCCGCAGGCGCAGACATGACCGAAGCGGCAATGAGATGCTCGGGTGGGATGCCGAAGCCAATGTAAGCTGCCATGACGCCGCCTGCGATGGTGGAAAAGCCGCCGGTCATGATGGCGAAGAGTTCGGACTGGGTGGTGGTGGCGACGTAGGGCTTAATCAGCAGCGGGGCTTCGGTTTGGCCGACGAAGATATTGGCGGCGGCGCTGAGGGATTCGCTGCCGGAGGTGCCCATAAAGCGGACCATGACTTGGGCCAGGAGGCGAATGAGGCGTTGGAGGATGCCGTAGTGGTAGAGCAGGCTGATGATGGCGGAGAAGAAGACGATGGTGGGAAGGATTTTGAAGGCGACGAAGACGTCGCGGAAGTTTTCGCCGAAGACGAATTCGGCTCCGACGTCGGAGAAGTCGAGGAAGCGGGTGATGCCGTTGCCGAGGCTTTTGAAGAGGGCGAGGCCGAAGGGGGTGCGGAGGATGAGGAGGGCGAAGATGAGCTGGAGGGCGATGCCCCAGAGGATGGGTTTCCAGCGGACGGCTTTGCGGTTGTTGGAGAGGGCGTAGGCGATGGCGATGAAGACGCCGAGGCCGAGTAGTGAGATGAGTCGTTCCATGCGAATTCCCTGAGTCTAGCCCTGTCACTTTTATTAGAATAAGGCTTCAGTTGCTGGGGGATTGTTCGAACCGGCCCTCTCCCCCGACCCCTCATCCCAAGTCTGGGAGAGGGGAGACACAGCCTGAATTCTGATGGTTTATTTCGGTTCCCCTTCCCCCACATTTGGGGGCAAGGGGTTAGGGGATGGGGGCCAGCATTGGCTGAACTCAGGTTGCTCTATTATTGAGCTATGGAAAGTATTACTCTGACTCGGCCCGATGATTGGCATTTGCATTTGCGGGATGGCGATGCTTTGAAGGCGGTGCTGCCCTATACGGCGCGGCAGTTTGCGCGGGCGATTGTGATGCCGAATTTGAAGCCGCCGGTGCGGACGGTGGCGGAGGCGGGGGGGTATCGCGATCGCATCCTGGCAGCCCTCCCTTCAGACCTGACGTTTGAGCCGTTAATGACGCTGTATTTGACGGATAATACGGCTCCTGAGGAGATTCTGGCAGCGAAGGAATCTGGTTTTGTTAAGGCGGTGAAGTATTACCCGGCGGGGGCGACGACAAATTCAGATTCTGGGGTGACGGATATTCGCAAGTGCGATGACGTGTTTGAGGCGATGCAGCAGGTGGATTTGCCGCTGTTGTTGCATGGCGAAGTGACGGATAAGGGGGTGGATACCTTCGATCGCGAG
>CALIGI010000174.1 GCA_938021205.1 uncultured Pseudanabaenaceae cyanobacterium | reverse complement strand
CAACCGCTGCAAAACCGCCGTCGTTTTAGCCAACTCAAAGCCCGCCACACCCGGTGCAGCCTCAATCAAGCGACGACTGGCAATCTCCACAGCTTGCTTATACTTCCACTTCTCCCCCGCCGAAAAATCGCGATCCACATCAGGATTAATCCGCAGCAAATGTTGCTCCAAAGCGGCCCCATCAAAATTCAGCTCCGCCAACCCCGCTTGACTCAACCCTGCCTGGGTCAGCGTTTGCGCCAACCCCAACAATACCGCCTCTCGATTGGTATTTTGAGGAGCACTGCCTTCAAATAGCGGACGTAGATCATCCGCCATCTGCTGCGCCAGGGCCTCAATCTTCTCCGAGAGGCTGACTGAATTGGTCGCAGGCTTAAGTAACTCACCGGCAACGGTATCAATCGTCTTATTTGCCAAACTATTGGCCAGTTTCGACTCAATCCCCAACGAACTCACAAGACTTTTGGCCAAAGTGGGTCCAACAACTTTGAGCGTCAATGTGGCGATAGACATTTTTCGGTTTGAGACCCAACACTCTCACTAATTAATAATTATAGTGGCCTCAGCTCCAGGCAAACCCAAAGAGAACCTGAGTTCAACAGATTCCAACCCCTATCACTCTTCAACCTGCTCCGAGCCTGTTTTGCGTTCGTTTCCCCTTCTCCCTTTGGAGAAGGGATTAGGAGAAGGGGTTAGGGGATGAGGCGGTTTTCCAGCTGCCAAACTCAGGTTCACAATGGCAAGATTTCAGAGTGGCTTAAAAATAGGAACTCCCTTAGTAATTGATGAATGATAGGTCAAATTTTAAAAAGCCCCCATGATTCAGCCTAAATCAAGGGGGCTTTGCTGTGGTCGCTGTGGTAAATGCCTTGACCGGTCTGGGGCTGGATATCCGAATGTTGAGCGATCGCGGTGATACTAGGCATAAATCACCAGCCTTTATCCAAAAAAAGCACCAGGATTATAACTTAGTGCTCGTTTTACTGAGATTGTTGAAGGTTTTGGGAAATTACGAGTTTTGTCGCTGATTATATCTCAGCAAGAGATTATTGCTTTTATCTGGGGAATCCTCAAATCAATTGCAATTGTAAAGGCTGTAAATACCGGCTAGTGAATCAAAGGGCATGGCTACAATCGACTCCAAGACCCAGCACGATTTGCTGGTGCAGCAGGAATCCTCATCGGAATTCTTTCTGTCTCGATTGCTAGCTGTGGGTTGTCGTGGGTTTGGACTGCTGTTGTGTTTGAGCTACTAGAGGTTGATTCCGTGAGCACCTTTATCGTTTTGCTGTCCGTTGCAGTGGGGTTGGCGGTGGGGACTGCCCTGGTGCTGCTCGTGCAATTGCAACGCCGCTCGGAAGTGATCAATAGCATGCCGTCATTTTCCAATGCGGTGGGCCAGTGGGGGGTGGTTGAGGTGCCCTTTAGTGCGACCAGTCGCGGCAAAGTACGTCTCACTCTCAAGGGATCTACGATGGATCTTTTAGCCACTACGGATTCTGAACATCAGTTAACGGTGGGTGAGCGGGTTTTTGTTGTGGCGGCTCAGGGTAACAGCGTGCTGGTGGTCCCTGAGGAGCAGATGCAGTCGTAGGGAGTTTTGCGAGCCTGTCTGGGTCCAAGAACACAGCCGGGTCGCAACATTTGGGTTCAGCAAGCTTTACTTCACAGCGGCTCTTCTTGGAGAACGGATTGTGGACTATACCGAGTTAGTTGTCTATAGGAATATCTATGCTTGACCATCTTCATCAGCTCCAACAATTTGCCCACGGGAGCCACCAGGTTTCACATCTGTTGCAGTCCATGGGACACCTTAAGTCCGTTCAGGCTGTTATGCCCAAAGCGACGGACGCGGTCCATGGGGTTAGCCAAAGTTTGAGTCATGGTGCAACAGCAATGACGACCCATGCTTCCAAAACCCATGCTGTGATGCACACAGCAAGTCAAGGCAAGGACATTGTTGCCACAACAGCAGCGACACCGGCTGGGGCTAGTCAGTCCCAGGATGGTGCGATCCAGCTTGCCCAGTCAGAACCGCATTACCCAGTGCAGGAAGCTAGTGCAGGGGGAGTCGCCTTAGTGCTGATGCCGTTGTTATTGGCGGTGGGCGGAACGGCTCTAGCCTATTGGTTTGTGAAGTCGTTCCTTTGTATTTGCAAGCCCAATGAGGTCTTGGTAATTTCCGGTCGCAAGTGGCGTAATGAGGATGGCCAGGAAGTGGGCTATCGCGTTTTGGCGGGGGGCCGGGCGATTCGAATTCCGATTTTGGAGACGATTGATCGCTTGAATGTGAATACCATGCCGGTTCAGGTAGAGATTCGCAATGCCTATGCCAAGGGGGGGACGCCGCTGGATATTCAGGCGATCGCCAATATCAAGGTGTCCAGTCGGCCTAATATTGTGGGGAATGCGATCGAACGTTTCCTCGGCAGCAAGCGGGAAGAAATTGCCCGCGTCGCTCGGGAAACCCTGGAAGGTAATTTGCGCGGGGTTGTTGCAACCCTAACGCCAGAGCAGGTGAACGAAGATCGCCTGGAATTTGTGGAGCGGATTTCAGCGGATGTGAGTCGCGATTTAGAAAAACTGGGTCTGGAAATTGATACGTTCAAAATTCAAAATGTCTCTGATGAAGTGGACTATTTGAGTTCCTTGGGCCGTCGTCGTATCGCTGCGATTTTGCGAGATGCCGAGATTGCGGAGTCCGATGCGATCGGTGAAGCAGACCGCATTGAAGCCGAATGTGACCAGGAGTCTGAAGTGGCCAAGGCCCAGGACCGCATCGCCATCCTAGAGAAGGAGAACGAGCTGCGGGAAATGCGCGCCAAGCTGGAGCAGACTGCTAAATCCGAAGAGGAAGTGACTGAAGCTGCGGCTCGGGAGCGCCGGGCTAAGTTTGAGCAGACCCTGCAAACTGTGCGTGCTGAATTGGAGCGTTTGCGTCTCCAGGCCGATGAGATTTTGCCTGCGGAGGCCCGTCAGCAGGCTCAGGAAATTAATGCCCGAGGCAATGCGGCGTCGTTTAAGGAAAATGCCAAGGCTGAGGCCATGGCCAATGAAATGATGGGTGAGGTTTGGCAAAACATCGGCAGCGATGCACCGGAGCTGATGGTGATTCAGCAGTTGGAGATGATTCTCAATGAGGCGGTGAAGATTCCTAGCCGTCTGCATTTGGAGAATATCAGCGTGGTGGATAGCGGCGATGGTCGCTCCCTGGCGAATCTGGTGAATCTCTATCCCGACATTATGGCGAAGTACCTGGAGAGCGTGAATCAGACCCTGGGTATTGATGTGCTGGGGATGCTGAATAATCCCGAGATGCGGACGTTGACGCCGTCACTGGTAGATGCTGAAGCAACTGATTCTGGTGCAGCTCGCTCGGAAGTTGCTTCGGCGGCGGCAGTTGCGGTTACCGAGCCTGAGCGTCCTGATGTGGCGATGCCGGATGCGACGACATTGGATGCGCAGCCAACTGATGAGGGTGAGTCGGAGGCTTAGGAAAGGCAGCCTCTCCCTAAATCCCTCTCCTGAAGGAGGGGGACTTTGAATCAAGAGTCGAAACCAGCAGCATAGACTTTTGCTTGGGTGGCTCGGTTCCCCTTCTCTTTTAGGAGAAGGGGTTAGGGGATGAGGAGGTTTTGAGGCTGTTGCGCTGGATGAATCAGCACAGTCAAAAGTTTTGATTTATGGACGTCTATTGGATTTGAATCATGGTTTTACCTCTAATTGCTGTAGCGGTCGGTGCGGGTGTCGGTGGCGCAGCCTTCGCGATTAAGAATCTCTATCATGTCTGTCAGCCTAACGAGATCTTGATCTTTGCAGGCAGTCGCCAACCGATGAACGGCAGTGATAAGTCGGTGGGATACCGCCTGGTCAAAGGCGGCAGCAGCATCCAGATTCCGCTGCTGGAAGAGACCTACCGCATGAACCTCAAGAACATGATTATTGAGCTGAAGGTTCAGAATGCCTATTCCAAGGGCGGTATTCCTTTGAATGTGGAAGGTGTGGCTAACATCAAGATTTCCGGTGAAGAGCCGACGATTCACAATGCGATCGAGCGCTTGCTGGGTAAGAAGCAGAAGGAAATTGAACAGCTCGCTCGGGAAACCCTAGAGGGCAATCTGCGGGGCGTCCTAGCGAGTCTGACGCCGGAGCAGGTGAATGAGGATAAAGTAGCCTTTGCCCATAGCCTTTTGGATGAAGCGGAAGACGATCTAGAAAAGCTGGGCATTATCCTCGATAGTCTCCAGATTCAGAATATTTCTGATGAAGTGCGCTATCTGGATTCTATTGGCCGGAAGCAACAGGCGGAGATGGTGCGGGATGCTCGCATTGCTGAGGTGCAGGCGCGATCGCAATCAGCCATTCGCTCCTCTGAAAACGAGCGCAAAACAATGTTACGCCGCATTGAGCGGGATGTTGCAACGGCCCAGGCAGAGGCTGATGAGCGGGTGCGGGATGCCCAGACGAAGCGCGTGGCTCTAGTGGCTGAGGCGGAATCCGATGTGGGCACCGAGATTGCTAGAACTCAAGCTGACGTAGCTGTGCAAAAGGAGCGCATTAAGCAGGTGGAGCAGCAGCTTCAGGCTGATGTCGTTGCTCCGGCAGAGTCTCAGTGCCAGCAGTCTATTGCTAAGGCGAAGGGTAATGCGGCTCAAATCATTGAGGAAGGCCGGGCCCAGGCGGAAGGTCTGGAGCAGTTGGCGCAGTCTTGGAAGGCGGCGGGACCGAATGCAAAGGAGGTATTCTTATTCCCGAAGCTGGATGTGTTGCTGAAGGCAATTTCCGCTGGTTTCCCGGATGTGGATGTGCAGAATGTGACGGTGATTGATAGCAGTCAGAGCAGCAATGGCATTTTGCAGAATGCCAGTTTGATTGAGCAGTTGCGCCAGGCTACGGGGATTGATGTGACGGATTTGGTCAATCGGTTTGGAGGAGGGACAGAGAAGGCGATTGATGTGACGGCACAGCAGGATGACGTCTGATGTGAAGTAGCAATCGAGCATCTTAGTAATTGGAAAAGCCCCTGGTTTCTTTTCATAAACCAGGGGCTTTTCTTGGCAAATATGATATCGCGACAGAAGTAAACTTCCAGGTGCTATCGTCAAGATATTTCAGAAGCTCAGAATGCTTCTGGGCCACTATGGTTCCAACTTCTCACAATGCATAACTAGTATGCATTGTGAGACGAATAGTTC
>CALIGI010000173.1 GCA_938021205.1 uncultured Pseudanabaenaceae cyanobacterium | reverse complement strand
CCATTCCTGGCTCAACCGCATGTTGATGCCCGATACCGTGGGTACTGGTGGCGACTCCCATACCCGCTTCCCCCTGGGCATTTCCTTCCCGGCGGGTTCTGGTTTGGTGGCCTTTGCGGCGGCGATCGGAGCCATGCCCCTAGATATGCCCGAGTCTGTGCTGGTCAAGTTCACCGGCAAACTCCAGCCCGGCGTTACCCTGCGGGACGTGGTCAATGCCATTCCCTACGTGGCCATCCAAACCGGCAAGCTGACCGTGGCTAAGGAGAACAAAATCAACGTCTTCTCCGGTCGCATCATGGAAATGGAGGGTCTGCCCGACCTCAAGCTGGAGCAGGCCTTTGAGCTGACCGATGCCACCGCCGAGCGCTCCTGCGCAGGCAGCACGATAAAGCTCAGCGAAGAAACCACTGCGGAATACCTTCGCTCCAACGTGGCCCTGATGAAAAATATGATTGCGCGAGGCTATAACGATGCACGCACCTTGGCCCGTCGCATCAAGGCAATGGAAGAGTGGCTCGCCAACCCCAGCCTCATGTCTGCGGATGACAATGCTGAGTATGTCGATACCGTCATCGTCAACCTAGATGAAATCAAAGAGCCCATCCTGGCTGCGCCCAATGATCCCGACAACATCAAACTGATGTCCGAATGCGCGGGCCAGAAGATTGACGAGGTCTTCATTGGCTCTTGTATGACCAACATTGGTCACTACCGCGCCGCTGCCAAGATTCTCGAAGGCGCTGGCCCCGTCAAGGTCCGCCTCTGGGTTGCACCGCCCACCCGCATGGACGAGCAGCAGCTTCGGGCCGAAGGCATCTACGGCGTTCTGGCCGCCTCCGGCGCTCGCACCGAGGAGCCGGGTTGCAGCTTATGCATGGGCAACCAAGCCCGCGTGGCCGATGACGCTACGGTGTTCTCCACCTCGACTCGCAACTTCAACAACCGTCTGGGTAAGGGGGCGCAGGTTTATCTGGGCTCTGCTGAGCTGGCGGCGGTTTGTGCGCTGTTGGGTAAGATTCCCACGGTTGAGGAGTACTTGGCGATCGTCACCGAGAGAATCGATCCCTTTGCAGCTGATCTATACAAGTACCTCAACTTTGACCAGTTGACGGGCTTTGAAAATGAAGGTCGTGTGCTCTCTGAAGATGAGGAGAAGGAGATGCTAGCGACCGCTAACTAGGGCGATTCAAAATAGAGCCACCATCCGCTTAAAGGTGGATGATGGCTCCATAGATTGCGTTACCGCTAGCGAGCTCAGCAGCAGTAATGGAAAACGTAGGGTGTGTTGTCCCGAAGGGCAACGCACCATTTCCCCAGCAGCACAACCCGATTCCATAGCAACAAGATCATGAAACCCACGATTTGGGTTTGTGGATTTTAAATCTATGAATGGGTCTGATTTGGTGCGTTTTGCTGCGCAGAAACGCACCCTACGCTGTCAATAACGCAGCAGGGGCAGGGATGCCTTTGTCCTTGAGACCACCGAAACGACGATCGCGAGCCTGGAACTCAACCAATGCCTCTGCAAAAGCAGCCCGGTCAAAATCAGGCCAGAACGCATCGGTAAAATACAGCTCCGCATAGGCCAGTTGCCACAGCAAGAAATTGCTCAGGCGCTGCTCGCCACTGGTGCGAATTAACAGATCAGGGCAAGGAGTGCCACCGCTATAAAGCTGCTGCTCCAGGTCATCCTCTGAAATCTCGCCCAAGCTCAGCTCACCGCGCTGAACCTTTCCAGCTACGCTGCGACAAGCTTCCACCAGCTCATGACGACCGCCGTAATTCACTGCGACAGAGAAGTGAACCGCTGTATTCTCTCGGGTCTGCTCCATGGCATCCGCCATCACTTGCTGGAGTGTCGGAGACAAGCCATTCAGATCGCCAATGAAAGAGAGGCGAACCCCTTCTCGATCCAGTTCCTTCAGCTCATGGCGCAGCATTTTCTCAAATAGTGCCATGAGAAAGTCCACCTCTTCGCTGGGACGCCGCCAGTTCTCCGTCGAGAAAGCATAGGCCGTCAGGGCAGGAATGCCCCAGTCTTTGCAGCAGCGCACAAGATCCTTGAGGATTTTAGCTCCCTGGCGGTGCCCGGCAATGCGTGGCATGTGGCGCTTACTGGCCCAACGACCATTGCCATCCATAATCACAGCGACATGCTGAGGCAGGCGCTGGGCATCCAGCTCAATGGGCAAAGTCTTGAGGTTAGAAGCATTCATAAGCGGCGGGGTGCGAAGTGCAAAAGTGCTGACAAAACAAAGACGAACAGGTGAGGTTAGAAGCTGCGATTGAATCCACTGTCAGCAATAGGCAGGAATCAAATCCGCAGTCCAGGACACTCATATAGAGGTCGTAGGGCTGGGATAGGCCAAGGTCCACATACTCAGGCTTCCCAGGTAAGAGAAAAATCGTCTCAGGGGGATTAAGGATGCGCTGATATGCCTAATATTCTGTCAAGCTCAAAGAAAGAAGCTGACGTGGGAATAATGCTCACGCTCATTATCCCCAATCGAAATCTGACAGATGGGTTGCTGACGGGTTCCTCCCAGACTAGGCAGTGAACCTAGCACTGTCAGTCGGGGGAGGTGGGCAATAAAGTCGGGTTTGGTCGGCTCAAGTTTGCGATCGCGCTTCAAGCTGAGATTTCCCGAAAATTTACGTAGACTCCTTGTAGAACTCTCTAATTTGCCAGCCATAACAACCCCTTAGAGATAGGGAAGTAGAGCGAAACAGATTCGGACAAGTCTCACTACCGGTTACTAAGACGCCCATGGATTACAGCGCTGTTCCCCAACACTCAGGTAATGACCATCAGCCCATGCCTTTTGGTCCCGGCGAATCCAGTACAGCCTTGGACTTGGTGGAAGACTTGATGCGCGATCGCCAGGGCCACTGCGTCAGCGATCTCCAGCGCGTGATCCTCAGCGAAGTTCTCCAGGGGAGGCGCTACAGCGAAATTGCCGATAGCTATGGCTGCACCGAGGGCCATGCTAAGGATGTGGGCTCCCAACTCTGGAAGTCTTTGTCAGAGCTGCTGGGGGAAAAGGTCACCAAACGGAACCTGCGTAGTGTCATGGAGCGCTGCAAAAACAAAGCCCGCCGAGTCAAACACAAATTACAAAACATCCATCGCCCCGCACTGCCCTTAGCGAATGCTGGCTTCATTGGTAGGGACGATGCCTTAGCAGATCTCACCCGCTTAGCTGACCAAGAACAGTGCCTCATTGTTATTCACGGAGCGGGTGGCCTTGGGAAAACGACCCTGGCCCATGGATTTCTAAATCAAGCGCTCACCCGTGAACCAGAAGCGATATTAGCGGGACTACTAGAACTCACCCTTGCCAAAGAAGCGGACCAAGTCGTTGCGGCGGAACAGTGGGTGGAGGATTGGTTACAACAGCAGTTCAATATCACGCCCAAGGTAGAGTTTGCTCGCAACTTAGCCCTGCTCAAGCAGCAGTTGCAAAACCAACCTTTTGGAGTCCTAATCGACAATTTAGAATCCGCTCTGGATGGCCAGGGGCAATTTCTACCCAGGCTGCGGGGCTATGGGGAGCTGCTGCGGATGTTGGCCCAGGTGCCTGGGATTACTTTAGTGACCAGTCGCGATCGCCTCTGCGACCCCGCCTTAGCCCTCCACCACTATGCTTTACCTGGCCTGGACCGCTCAGCCTGGAAAACCGTCTTCGACCAACAGCAGATCAGAATCTCGACCGAGGTCTTGCAGAACCTCCACCGCACCTACGGCGGCAATGCCAAAGCTATGGGGCTCGTCAGTGCTGCCATTGCCGCTGACTTTGGCGGAGACGGAGCAGCTTACTGGCAACTGCATCAACAGGATCCCCTGGGCAGCGCCGACCTAAGCAATTTGATTGAGCATCAGATCATGCGCTTGGAAAGCCTGGACTCCGCTGCCTATCAATTGTTCTGCCGTCTAGGCTGCTACCGCGACCAAGGTGGCCCAGCCCTCCAGGTCGCTGGACTACGAGCCATGCTCTGGGATGTGCCAGCGGGGCAACAGTTAAAGCTGATTGATTCTTTAAGACGGCGATCGCTCCTAGAACATAACCAAGGCCGCTACAGCCTCCACCCCGCCCTGCGAGCCTCCGCCATCGCTCGCCTCCAGGCCAGCCCCGACTGGGAACAGGCCCACCGCCAGGCCGCAACCCACTGGCAAACCAGCATCGAACGCATCACCAACTGCGAAGAAGCCTTGGCCGCATTTGAAGCCTATCCCTACGCCATCGCCATCGGCGACTACCAGCTCGCTGCCAAAATCTTGCTCCAAAGCCGAGTCAACCAGTGGGACCAATTCCTCCCCCTAGCCAGCACCCTGCATCGTATGGGCCGGGTCCAGCCCGTACTGGAAGCCATGGAGCAGTTGGTCAAAAAACTGCCTGAATCTCTCCAACGGGCAGAGCTGCAAAATATTCTGGGAGACCTCTATGGTTTGCGAGGACAGCTCAAGCTGGCGATCGCCAGCCAAGAAGCCGTCCTCACCCAAGTTGCCACCGTCCAACAAGAAGCCCTAGTCAGAGGCCAGGCCGAGAATCCCGAAAAAGAACGCTTCGCCCGCTACTACCGCCGAATGCTCGCCATTGATGCCCGCCTCAGTTTGGGCCTTTATCGCATAGACCTCGGGGAATGGAGCCTGGCGGAATCAGACTTTCAGCAAGTCATCGCCCAAGCCCAGGACAGCGAGCACCATGCCTGGGCTGAGAAAGCTACGGTTTGCCTTGCCCTGGTCTACGCCCATCAAGGCAAAAAGGCCAAAGCCCAACAGCTCATTGCATCAGGTGGCATGGCCCTGTTAGGTCGTGAGCAACAGTCCGTTACCACCGAAGGGCGCTGGGCCTACTTTGTTCAGCTTCTGGGTCAGGTGTATATCCAACTTGATGAATTAGGCAAGGCCCGATGCTGCTTTGAGCAATCCCTAGTCGCTGCGGAATTGGCTCACTATCCTCAAATTGAAGCGCGATCGCGCCTGGGTCTCTCCCAAATCGTCAGACAAGAGCAGGACTGGCAAACAGCCCAGCGATTGATCCGTGAGGCAACTGCAACATTGGAAGATCTCGGAGCCCTATGCGACTTGGCAGAAGCCTACTTGCAGCAGGCCCTATTGCAGCAGCAGTCGCAACTTCAAGGCCAGGCAAAGGCAAAGACTGGCATACAAGCCTTGGAACAGGCGATCGCTTATCTCAACCAAGCCCAGGCTCACACTCGCATTGAGCAGTTCAAAGCTCAGTTTGTAGCGACACTTTAAGGATTGCTGAAAAAAATTAATCAGCAAGTCGCCATTGTGAAGAGGGCCTTGGCGATCGCAGATCAATTGTGAGAGGTGGTTTGAGAAAGACATCTAGCTGTAGCAGGATGATCTATAACGCTGCCAAAATGAACGGGATTCCGCCATTGCATTGCTGGTCGAGGTTTCACATGTGATGCTATCGGCCATCTATTGAGAGAACTAATCCAAAAAACGCAGAAATTTGACCTGGGCTTGGTCTTGCTGGGTGAACTGCTGAGCGATCGCTTCAATCTCTTGTAATTGTCCTAGGGCCAAGCCACAGGGGGTACCATACTTAGCTTGAACGCGATCGCTCGCCAACCGGAGGGCTGCTTGAGCCTTAGCGACAAACTCAGCCAGATCATAATCCCGCTCTGCCTCGAAGTATTGGCGCACCACTGAAGAGGGCGAATAACAATCCGCCTGCTCACCATTGGGCCATTGGATACGAAAACGAGTTTCAGGCATAGTTTGTTAAGCGTAGAAGATCAGGCCAGAGTCTTTGTAGACCTAAATGTAACGACTCAGTGAGAATCAACGAGAGAGAAGATATCTCGATAAATAAATTTCTCAGGGCCTATAGATGAGCTTACCTCGAAAATATAGACAGAGGTGTTTAGCTGCAACTAAAATTTTCTCGAAAAAGCAAGCAGACTATTTAGTTTGGGATACCAGACTGTAACTCGAATCAAAGATTTGGAGCTTTCTAAAGAGAAAACCATTAGCCCCTGAATATCATCCCTCATGAATTGCAACATAGGGACCGGAATTTTTCCCCCTTAATAAATTTAGGAAAAACGAGGATTTGAAAGGCTTTATGGAATGGCTAAGACCGAGAGGTAGTATGACTTATATTTATTGTAAAAATACTTTAAATAGAGGTTTAAAGCCTCTTGAAGCATGCATTGCACGGCTCAATCAAGACATAAAAATCAGATGGAAAGAAGCTTGTAAGTATTTGTTTTCTAGATTTAGAATGATTAAATTTTATTCGCAAATAGAAGAATTAAAATCATTTACTAAGAACTTAAATCCTGGTTTTTTGACCAGAGTTTATCTGGGATTTAAGTTTGTTGGAGACTGTTAGATATACTACATTCGGCGCAGGTGGTTCATCGTTGTCATCACCTAGACTTGGTTCACAGAGAACAAAGCGGACTAAGGTTCGCCGCACATTCACTAGGGTAATCAGTAGAATTACATCTCTGTATAAGAGTCTATTTGCCCTCCCTGAAAATCCTTGCTGTTGCATCTACTACTACCTCTTCTCTCATGATTAATTGCTATGGCTCGCCTAAACTTCCTAAACGTCTCTATCGACAACCTCACCACAACTGAGTTGCTAGAACAGCTCAAGCAGGGTGGCGCAGTTTACACACCCAATGTGAGCCATCTGCTGAGACTTCAATGGGATAAGGATTTCTACGATCTTTATCAAGATGCAGAATTCAGTATCTGCGATAGCCAAATCCTTTGGTATGCCTCCCGTTTAATAGGCACCCCCATTCGTGAAAAGATTTCGGGCTCGGATCTGTTCCCAGCTTTTTATAACTATTATCGTAATGACGAAGATGTAACCGTCTTCTTACTCGGTGCCGCAGAAGGAGTTGGCGAACAGGCCAAGCAAAACATCAATAATCAAGTGAAACGGAACATGGTGCTTGACACCTACTCTCCCTCCTACGGCTTTGAAGCAGATACTGAGGAATGTGAGCAGATCATTGAGCGCATTAACCGTTCTAAAGCAACTACATTGGCTGTAGGCCTAGGCGCACCGAAGCAGGAGAAATGGATTCATGCAAATCGCCATCGCCTCGTCCATGTCAAAGTCTTTCTAGCGATCGGAGCGACGATTGATTTTGAAGCCGGTCAGGTGCAGCGCTCACCGAAGTGGATGAGTAAAGTGGGCCTAGAATGGGCACATCGTATTTTGATGGAGCCTGGCCGCCTCGGAAAGCGTTATTTCAATGACTTCCTCCCATTCCTCTGGCTGGTGTTGAGCGAATTGCTAGGTCTGTACCAAAACCCTTTTGTAGAAAACCAAACTTGTGTCACCGCAGAGCTTTCTAACATGGCCTAAATTAACAGCTCATTCAGTACAGTATTTCGATTTAAGGCAATCATCTTCTGAAACGACTCCGCATCTTGCTCTCATCACATAAACTTAGATGGAACTAGGATGGGCCGATAGATTCTCTGGACCACCACACCTTGTTCTCGATGCAGTATTTTCATGGTTCCTGGGACGCAGCTATCCAAGCCGGATAACTCGTAGTCCTGTTGTAGAATTTCCATCCCTTCAGCCGTAAGATTCAGCAGGAAAACGGCTATCTCTGTCACTTTGACTCGCTCAATGGCTACCAATAACCTGAGTGCGATAGGCACAAAACTAACCTCATCTCCTAAGCCTTTCTCTTGAGGAACAAGAATTAAATTAGACCTTCCCCCTTTACTTGCGGCAAGCTTAGGCACCGCAAGGGGGATTGGAGGGGATTGACTGTTTCGCTTGTCACAGCCAGATCCTCCAGGCTTCCTTAAGAAAGAGGGGCGAATCAGATTGCAGGCTTCATAAAGCCTCGTTCCTAAGCTAAGAAAGAAGGGGAGCCAAAGGCAAACCTAGATCTTTCAGGGCCTAAAATTTTCCCGCTCCCTAGAGAGAGGTGAGAGGCTATCCTATATCGCTCAACTGAGGTGAGGGCCGTGCTTTGCTTCGTTGAACTCAGGCGGAGCAGCATCTAACGCCCATTTCAGAATGCTACGTCCCTGCTAAGTATTAGGACTGACTAGGCAACAACGGGCTCGGTGGATACCGTTGACTGAGATGCCTCAAGGGAAGTTTGCTGCTCTAACTCTTGAGCTGTGTAATCTTCATGGTATTCCTTGTCAGTATTGATATTCCACAGATCGTGGGACCCCCCTAGAAGGTTCTTGGCTGCTAGAAGACCGCTCATCATGGAATGATCTTGGTTGTTGTAGCGATGCATTCCGTTGCGACCAACGGTTTGAAGATTTTCAAACCCGGCCAAATAATCCCGCACGACTTGTAGGTTGCCTTTGTAATCAGCATCGTAAACGGGATAGGCTTTGCGCTGGCGAATGACCGTTCCGTCCTCGACCTCGACCCCTTTTTCCATCAGGCCAAGACCTTGGATTTCCTGGCTGGCTAGGGCAATCAGTGCCTCGTCTGTCATGCTCCAGATCTCATCGCCCTCGCTACAAAAATATTCCATTCCCAGACAGGTTTTGCTGGAATCTGGAACCATGGCAGGGCTCCAGTTTTTGAAATTTTGGATGCGACCCACCTTAAAGTCGGGACTGTGGATGTAGATCCAGTTGTCGGGGAACAGCTCTTCTTGGTCCACGATGATGGAGACAATCAGAAAATCTCGGTACTTCAAAGCTTTACTGGCATCTATAACGGCTTGGGGGGGGGCAGGGTCCATGCAGCGAGCCAGGGCAGTGACCGGCATGCTGGAAATAAATTGCTCGGCTTCCACTTCAAAGGTGTTTTCACCCTTGTGAGCGATGACTTTTTTTATCTTTTGACCATCGTGCTCTACGCAAGAAACGCGGGTTTCCATGAGTACTTCAGAACCATTCGATTCAATGATTTCTGTGCAGCGCTCCCACATTTGACCGGGGCCATAGAGGGGATAGTCAAACTCTTTAATCAGGGTTTTTGCGTCGCTGCTGCCAAAAATGGCATCGGTTACGGCCTTACGTAGGGAGAGACCTTTGATCCGCTGGGCAGCCCACTCAGCTTGGATCTCTTTGCAGGGCATGCCCCAGACCTTCTCGGTGTAGGTTTTAAAGAAGGTATTGAAGAGGCGCTTGCCAAAGCGATCGCTCACCCAGTCCTCAAAGTTTTCTGCTTCGCGGGGCTTAATTGTTGTTTGAATTGCAGACTTGATATAGCTCAGCCCAATGAGCACGCTATCCACAAACCCCAAATTTTTGAGGGTATTAGTGATGGAGAGAGGGTAATTAAAAAACTTATTTCGGTAATAGATACGGGACAGACGAGGAACCTGGATAAACTCGTCGCCGAGAATCTCCTTCCAAATACGCTGTACA
The DNA here is from genome assembly GCA_938021205.1 of uncultured Pseudanabaenaceae cyanobacterium. Lineage (GTDB taxonomy): Bacteria > Cyanobacteriota > Cyanobacteriia > PCC-9006 > JAAUQQ01 > JAAUQQ01. The sequence continues at coordinate 5,174 of CALIGI010000173.1, read as the reverse complement.
TCAACAATCTTAGTAAAAAAGCGATGCCCTCCAATATCGAATCGATAGCCTTTGTAAGTTTCGGTGCGGGAAATGCCACCGACTTTATCAGCTAATTCAATGACTGTGGGTTGAACGCCATTTTTGCTGAGTTCGTAAGCGGCGGTTAGACCTGCTGGTCCGGCTCCGATGACGACAGCGCTATTTTTCATACTTGCTGCTTTCAATTCCCTCGACTCCAGATGGTCTAATGCCATGAAACTTAATTTATCGCGATGAGTATTATCAAAGGTAGACCGATATTGATAGATTGGTGTTGGAGTCTATCGATACGAAGAGCGTAACTGCATGAGATGCATAACGCTTTTGAACCATTAGACCTCACCTTTGTATTAAGTGCATCTGAAGAGGCTCAGATGTACCCTACTGGGCATGGTCTTTTAATTTATACAGTTAGGTTGTCCAGCCTTACGGAGTGTTCCTGATGACTTTGCCGCATCATAGCCAGGCTAGAGTTTACGGCATAGCTTGATTATCACGACTTCACCCATAGTTTATATCTTATAAACTATGGGTGAAGTGCCTAACAAGATACTGATAAGTCTTGAAGTTTGAAGGATTTTACCCTCTCTAGAGAAAATTCAATGTCTAGTTTTATGCTTGATTTCAAGTCTAGGCCTTGGCAAATATAGAGGTCAATTTCTATATTTTCTCTTTGCTTCCTCTTAGTGATGATTTCTTATCCTTGTGAATCTTGTCGGTCTTCAACTGCTCTCAGATAGAAACCTGAGGGTCGCAGTGAGAATTGCGAGTCTCTATGGGGTAACAGTTTATCTCATGGGTATTTCCTTACGGAATCGTAACTACGCCGACTCTTACTCGAATCCTGGGCACTGGTTCCGCTTGATGAGAAGCACAAAGCCTATCTCTTCAAGGGATACAGCAATATCGCCTACGACTTTGAAGATATGATTTAGAGGCCTAGGATGGCTAAAACCCTTACTCTTCCGTACAGTTGCTTCTTCCATTTTATTTTCTCCTTAAATTCGAAAAGCCTTTCCCTGAAAGGCTTTTCGAATCTCACTAAGCGGAACCAGTGCCAATAATTTGAAGAAGGCTTAATTATCCCCAATGGTAAACCGACTGATTCTCCTGGCCTCAGATGTATAACGTTCTCAAATATCCTTGGGAACCCCAAGAAAGAGTTTTAACATATAATTGGCCTTGAGACACCTCAATGACGTCACGACGCCTGAAATTAAAGATTCTTTCTTGAGGTTTTATCTCTATATCAAAATTTTAATCTTTCAAAGAATATTGGAGTGAATCGCATCAAAAAATTAGAAAAATGAGTATTTATAGCCAAGACTAGACAGCATAAAATAAACTATAAAGATATAAAGTCACTGCGACTCAATATCTTGCTTTGGAGCTGAACCTAAATTAATCTTGTCTAAGTTGATCCATCACTAAATCATTAGATTTTAAAAACTGATTGGAAGCCCAAAACTTAGAAATTTTTCGAGCTAAAGTGGAGCTATGAAAATAGTGAAAAAAGTGACTTCCATCCTTACATAATTGCTTCCGATCTCCAGGTTTAAGCCAACGAGTCCACTCCTCTAAGGCTTCAGGGTGCACTACAGAATCATCTTCAGCGCCACAAACCATTAACGGCACATTCACCCCTCCTTGGAGAACAGACTCTAAATGACAAGCCGAATGCAAAAGAGGAACTTGTTCTAAATCCTGTCTTAGTGCTTCAATTAAGTGCTTAGAGGCGTAGGGGCATTTACAAAATAAACTCCCTGCCATTGTAGCGAGGACTCGCTCCTGGGAACAAGCAAGAAGATGGCGATGTACATAATATTGAGCATGCCAATTAACAGCAGGTTGCTCAGCCACAGCGAGAAGTGTTAAAGATTTAACCTTTTGAGGATAGGCACGCGCATAGAGTAGTGCAACAACCCCTGCCGTTCCATGACCTAACAGTGAATCGATCTAGAGCGAGTATTTAAGTATTCTTCAAGCAAGGTTACAGCGGTATTAATCTCACAGGATTCATCAAGTGTCTGAGAATATTGCCATTTCGAAATATTTGTATAACGAGATAATGCTTGCTGAAGTGGCTGATCAAATATCCCTAGGCTAGGACTAATACTAATCCACAGTGCTTCCACTTTGTCTATAGATTTTCCTAGCGTAGAGAGACTCGATTGTTGTTTAGAATGCATAACTAATCAGCTAATTTACAGTCAAAATTGATTCTGAGATGTATCTAATTCAAGAGCAGAAGTACACCCTCACAAAAGTAGAGGAAGTAACCTCTGACAATTGTGAGAAAGACTTCAAAACTTCTGCCCTCAAAAAAGATAGATGTTGGCAGACAGAGAAGATAAAATCAAGTACCATATCCTCCCCATCTGCAAGAACTCTGTTCTACAGTGAAAAAGCTGACTTTAGCTGTGCAGTCCAAGCTTTAACGCGCTCTTCAGTGAGTTCGGACTGATTATCTTCATCTAAAGCGAGGCCAACAAACTTGCCATTCTTAACTGCTTTAGAGGCTTCATATTCGTAACCTTCTGTAGACCAATGTCCAACAGTTTCACCACCTAAGCCGCTAATCTTTTCTTCCAGAAGTCCCATGGCATCCTGAAAATTTTCGGAATAGCCAATTTGATCCCCAGGACCAAAGTATGCAACTTTCTTTCCAGAAAAGTCTACATCATCAAGATCGCCTTCATAAAAGCCATCCCAATCGCTTTGGATTCCACCAAGATCCCAGGTTGGGCAACCTACAATAATGTAGCTATATTCTGAGAAGTCATCAGGTGATGCGTCAGAGATTTCATGAAGAGTAACCACGGAATCACCACCCAACTCTTCTTGAATCTGTTCTGCAATTGTCTCAGTATTACCTGTCTGAGAGCCAAAAAATAGTCCAACCTTTGCCATGATTCAATCCTTGTCTTGAGATTCAAAGAGGAGATTTAAATTCTCTCTTGCAAAATTGAGAAAAGAAACTTTGAACGATGTTGTATGGAGACTGAGAGTACCCTGCGAGATCGTTCAAAGCTTCCTATTTGGCTGATATTCCAAGAGACGCAGTTTCAGCCAAAATCTAATAGGAAATTAGGAAATAGAACCTAGATTCAAAGATAACTAGCCTACTGATTGAAATCTAGGTTCTCCAATGGCCTGAACGGGGGAGCCGAACCCAATCCAAGCCAATCTTGTTAGGCAAGATTTTAAAATCCAGACTCAACTATGAAGCACTTGCAGTGTCATTGAGCCAAGATTCAACCTTGCGAAAATCAAATCCCATGGAGCGTAATGCATGCCACAGGTGACCTTGTAAGAAAAAGAAGCCCAGGAAGAAGTGGGTGTTGGCTAGCCAGCATCGAGCACTGTGCACACCAGCCGGTAAGGCAGCAGTATCGACGAAGTAAGGACAAACGCCAAACTTGACAGCCAGAGGAGCACCATAAAACTCAGCGGGATAAGCAAGAGTATTGACAGCACAGAAATAAGCTGCAACAAAACCTGCTAAAGCAATACCACCCAGGGAATAGGAAAGAATCGCTTCACCGGAGAAATCGAGGACATTCTTAGCCCAACCCATGGGTGGAACAAGAATATGCCACACGCCACCCAAGACGAGCATTGCGCCAACAAAAACATGGCCGCCCACCAAATCTTCCAAGTTATCAACGGAAGCGAAGTGAGTTTGATAACCGTAGATAACAAGGGGATCTAGAGTTGGATTCTCCACCAAGCGGACTGCGCTGATCGTGGGGTCATACAGACCGCCACCGGAGGTGGCCCACCAAGCAAAGAGCAAAGCACCAGCCCCTAAGAACAGTAGATGATGTCCAAGGATGAAGCCTAGCTTCTTAGGGTCATTCCAATCGAAATCAAACTTGCGAGCACGACCATTGGCATCAGCAAGACTTGCAGGTGCCTTAATCGCATGAAAGAGTGCACCTGCGCCTAAAACAGCAGAAGACAGAAGGTGGATAACGCCCACAACGAAAAAGGGATAGGTATTAAGAACCTGTCCTCCTTCACCAATACCAAAACCGAGGCTGGCTAGGTGAGGTAAAAGGATCAAGCCTTGCTCGCCCATCGGCAAATCAGGTTGATAGGCTGAAACTTCAAACAGCGTGAAAGCGCCAGCCCACAAAGTCGTTAGCGCTGCTTGGCCAACATGGGCTGCAATGAATAGTCCAGACTTTTCGGTGAAGCGAGAGTTGCCTGCCCACCAGTCGTATTTAACAGCATCGTTTCCATATGCCTGCATTGATATATCTCCAATAAATGCCGGAACAATAATGAAAGAAACCTTCTACTTGGAAGTTCGCTGAAGCGAGCAGCTTACTTCCAAATGGAAGGTGTTGTTTTGAGAGGAGTGTCGACCTAAGGCTTGTAGACCTCGCCCACCAGAATCACCATGTCAGCGAATTCTTTAATGAGAATCTAAATCAATAAGTCAACAAAACCTAGTTTAGATTCATTCTCAACAGTGGCCAATTACTTTTTGTTGCTAGTTGTATTTTAAATAACCAAACGATGGAGATATCATTCAAGAAAATCCTTGTATTCCTTTCTAAGAGAGAGATACAAGGATCTCTTTTCAGAGAACACTACCTAGGGGAAGTCCAAATCAAAAGATACCAGGTACGATCAAAGCTGATTCATTCTTAGAACAACTCAGCTTTAATCGGAATATTTCGCGTCAGAGAGCCCCGTTTTAATAAGACAGACTAAATTTATAAGCCAAGCTGGTTAGCTCTGGATGACATAGTATAGTCATTTCAAATAAGAAATAGACACCCAAGCTAGCGAACCCTTTATCCACAGGGGCTTACCTGTAGCGTTCTAATTTGAAACCACTATAAGGCCTAAGAATGAACGTGATGTTCAATCAAACGTGAGACCTTGCCAGCATCGACCTGTCGATAGTGCATTTTACCAATCACCATGACTGGCCCTTGGCTACACTTGCCCATACATCCTGTTCCTTTAATGGATATCTGAGCATCGAGGTCGCGATCGCCCACAACTTTCTGAAGCTGCTTCATCACAGCTTTACCACCCCGCTTACAGCAACTCGACTTCTGACACACTAAAACCTTGGTTTTCGATGAGCTCGGCACAATGGGTTCTTTAAGGCAGCCCTTCTTGGTCGATTCCTTGGC
>CALIGI010000172.1 GCA_938021205.1 uncultured Pseudanabaenaceae cyanobacterium | reverse complement strand
GTTGCTCACCACGGAGGAGCGCCTTTCTAGTTGCCACATCACAAGACTGATAGAGGCTTATTTTGCAGAGAGTCTCGCTCCCATGAGCAACTTGACGCACCAACGAGTAGAGAGAACAAGTACATTTGCACTTAAAATGATTTCATGCAATTCACTTGAGTTGATATGGCGATAGTTGAAATGGCCACAAAGGTCAATCAAGGTAATTGGCCATGCTTGACCTGACCAAACTGGCATTGCAAATGCAGGGCATCAGCCAGCACCTGCGTCGGGACGCTGCCGCCAGCCAAACCCGCCTCAACCGGGCCAAGGAAGTCCTTCGCCAGGCTATCCCTCGCCAAACGGAACTGGTCAAGCTCCACCAGGACTGGCAGCACCGCATGACCTTTACGGCGGCAACGCCAGTGGAAGCGCTGGATACAAGGGTGGCGATCGCCCCACCTCCCTCAGCCCACAGCGTCCTCGCCACCGACGGCTCCCAGATCTCCCCCAGCCACCACGAAATCGCCTACTGCTACCTCATCAACATTGGCCGAGTTGCCATCCACTACGGCCTGCACAACGGCCAACAGCGACAACCTCTCCTAGATAGCTTGCCGGAAGTCTATTACCAGGCCCAGGACCTCTACGCCGCCCGTCAATGGGGCATCAGCACCGAGGAATGGATGGGGCACCGTCGAACGGTCTCAGAAATCGAGATGCTGGCGGAATTGGGAGCAGCATTGGTTGAACAACAGCTCCACCGAGCAGAGGGCTTCAACGCATCAACCTCCTCCATATCCACAGCTTCGGCACCGATACCCACCTTAGCCATGGTGGATGGCTCACTCATCTACTGGTTCCTCGATAGTCTCCCTGCCGATGCCCGCGCCCTCATCCTGCCGGACATCCTCGCCGCCTGGCAGCAGCTCCAAGCCAACGGCATTCCCTTTGTGGGCTACCTCAGCGCCTCCCGCAGCACCGAATCCCTCAACTTCCTCCGCCTCCAAGCCTGCCCCTACCTGGCTCCAGACTGCCAAACCCACTGCAACGAAGACCGCGATAAGTCTCCCTGCCAGGTGTTCACGCCCCTGCGTGACGTCACGCTCTGGTCCACAACCCTAGAGCCCGGCGAACGCGGCCCTCTCTGGCGCAGCTCCGCTCGCATCCTGGAGGAATACGGCAAAGAAAACGCGATTTACTTCTGCTATCTCAACGTAGGCGTAGAAGTGGCAAGGGTGGAATTTCCTGCCTGGGTAGCAGCAGATTCAGCCATGCTAGATTCTGCCCTAAGTCTCGTCATGGCCCAAGTACAAAAAGGCTATGGCTATCCCATTGCCCTGGCAGAAGCCCATAACCATGCCGTGGTGAGAGGGGGCGATCGCAAACGCTTCTTCCTGATGCTAGAACGTCAAATGCTCAAAGCCGGCCTCCCCAACATAGGCACCTCCTACAAAGAAGCCCGCAAGCGCGGCAGCATCGCCTAGCGCCCCTTCTAAATACCCGCAGCACCGTAGTGACATGGCATCGCCATGTCAGTCAGAGCATTTAGTCCCACTAAACCTGAGTTCGACAGCCAAACAGCCGACCTCTTTCCCTAGCCCTTGCTCCTAAAGGAGCAAGGGAACCGAACGCAAAATCGAGGCTTTCAGCTTCGCTTGGTTCCCCGCTCCTTTAGGAGAGGGGCTAGGGGAGAGGATGCATTGCTTCTTGTCGAATTCAGGTCCACCAACCAAAATCTCAAGCCGACAAAGAAGAACGTACCCCAGCCGAAGAACTAACCTGCATTGCCCAGCGCTGATAATCCGCCATCAGCTGCTGCTTCAAACGCTGCTGAATCCGCTTAAGAATCCCCTTTAGCAGACTATTTCCCGTCGCATTAATCACTGCCTTGGGCGTCAAATTAAACGGCGGCGGCACATTAATCCCCACAATCAAATCGGCCCGACCATTCAGCTGGGCTTTGCCCCCCTTACGCTGGGTCTGCAAAACACCATTCAACTTCAACTGAAAATGCTGATTAAACGTCTCAGCCCCCAACAACTGACAATCCTGGGACTCAATCGACAGCTCTCCGGTCGCAGGACTATAAACCCGCAAAGTTGCTACCGGAACAAACTTCAGCGACAAAAACTGTAGCGGTCTCAGGGTCAAGCGAAATTCTTCAGCACTCACTTGCTCCACGCCCCCAGCCTCAGTCAACCCAGCCACAATACGCTGGGGAACTGCCAAATAGTCCTCGATGGGAACACCGGGAACCTCCTGAACGGGAATCTGAACGGTTTGAGAGGCCGTAAACTGATTTTGCATAGTTTATGGGCGCAAGAGCCGCCAAGACAAAGCCTGGGAATGCCCCCGTATCCTACACTGTCTATTCCCAGATCACCCTCTACGCTTGGAAGATTTATCACGTCATCATGGCAGTTTCAATCGCCCATCTAGGCCCCGCAGGCACCTATGCCGAAATGGCTGCCATGGTTTTTGCCCATTCCGGCTGTCTCACGAGTGATACCGATGCGAACTATTCTCCCCAACCCACCATTGCCCAAGCCCTAATCCAAGTTGCTGAAGGCAAAGCAGACTGGGCTGTAGTGCCCGTGGAAAATTCGGTACAGGGCAGCGTCTCTATGACCCTCGACACGGTCTGGCAACATCCCAACCTCAACATTCACAAAGCTTTAGTCCTACCCATTGACCATGCCTTCTTGAGCAACGCCAGCAACTTAACCTCGATCAAAACGGTCTACTCTCACCCCCAAGCCTTAGCTCAATGTCAAGGCTGGCTGGACAGCCATCTCCCTCAGGTAGAACGAGTTCCAGTGAACTCCACCGCCCGAGCCGTTCAGCTATTGAATGGGGAACAGCAGAGTGGCGCGATCGCCTCCCTACGAGCCGCCAGCCTCTACAACGTTCCCGTAATGGAACACCCCATCAACGACCACCCCGGCAACTGCACCCGCTTCTGGGCACTCAGCCAAGCCAGCTCCCCCGGCGGCGACTACACCTCAATCGGTTTCAGCGTCCACGGCGGCAACACCCCCGGCGTCCTAGTACAAGCTCTACAACTCTTTGCCAAGGAAGGCATCAACATGATCCGAATCGAATCTCGCCCAACAAAAAAAATAATGGGCGATTACAGATTCTTCGTCGACTTTGAAGGCAACGCTCAGAAGTCTCCGCTTGACTCAGCCCTAGCGAATCTTAAAGCTGATGCCTCCACCTATCAACTCCTAGGAAGTTACGACTTGAAAGTCATTGAAAGTCAAAGCGTTGCAGACATCATGGCAAAGGTTTAGAACTTCAACGCTCAGTCAATTCAAAACAGCAAAAAGCCCAGGCAATCATGATTGCCTGGGCTTTTTGATCATCGTCAGAGTTTCACAACGGAACTAGGATTCATCACCCGCGAAAGTATCTTTCAGAACAGTCCTTGCAGCCAAATGATTTCGGGTCGAAGTTAGAATTTCCAACTCCCGCTCCAAACGAGCCCCAGTATCTTGAAGCTCAAGCAAATTTTGCTGCTCCTGATGAACACCATTCAAAGTATGGCCAACCCAATAGGAAAGCTCCCGAGGTAACTCGGGCAGATCATCTGGCAAGTCCATTTCCTGGCCTGAAAGCTTTCCATAGAGATGGACCACATCTCTCAAAAGCTTCTCAACATCTTGGGCAATATCCTTCAAATCTTTCTGAGGAGGCTCATCCTCAATCCATTCCACCAACCCAACTCGATAGGGCTTCTCGCGAACATACTCAAGCACTCGAAAACGCTGCTGTCCCATCGTCATCACGTTCATGCGATCGTCCGGCAAGCGTTGGCATTGAAGAATTTCGGCACAGCAACCGACCTTAGCAGCCTCTTCAGAGTCGGGGTCCCACATCAGAACACCAAACCGCTTATCTGTTTCGAGTACCGTATTCATCATGATGCGGTAGCGATACTCAAAGATATGCAGCGGCAACGGTCGCCCAGGAAATAGGACGAGCTCCGGCAACGGAAACAGTGGCAATTCCCGAACGGAAACAGAAGAGGAAGAAAAAGATGACATTAAGGCGCGACTGAAAGCAAATCCCTAGCTCTAGGGTACTGCATGGACGAACGGGGTGCCGTGAACCAAAGGAGTTAATCAGAACTTTATTGCCCAAGCGATCGCCCAAGACAAAACAAGAAAAAACCGATAGTGAGACAATCTGAGCAAGCCTTGGGTTTGCAGGCAGGTCCAGATTGTTACTATCGGTCTTAATTGGTTAGATCCATGGCAACCATAGAACAGCGTTTCCGCAGTCCAAGGCCTTAAAAGGGAAATATCATCTAACCCAAATTGCTCACGACGATGAAGCAAATAATGCGTTCGCAGGAACCTCAACTAACTCAGCAATGCCAGTGAGGAAGCGATTCTGAAGGAAGCTTACGAAGCAATCACAACTCAAGCCTTAAAGCTTCACTTCAATGTCTACACCAGCAGGCAAGTCAAGCTTCATCAAAGCATCAATTGTCTTGGAAGAAGGCTGATAAATATCAATGATGCGGCGGTGAGTGCGGGTCTCAAAGTGCTCACGGGAGTCTTTGTCCACGTGGGGAGAGCGGAGAACGCAATAGATGCGACGCTTTGTGGGAAGAGGGATAGGACCTACAGCACTAGCATTGGTGCGGTTAGCGGTATCGACAATTTTATCGCAGGAGGTATCAAGCAAACGGCGATCAAATGCCTTGAGCCGAATGCGGATTTTTTGCTGTTCAATCGTGGCCATGGATCGTTTCCAAAAGAGTAGCGGTGGAAATCCCAACAGCTAAAAAATCAACCGTTGGGATTAAGGATGAGCTGCTTGCCAAACAATTAACGAGCAGCTCACATTTAGACGTTAGTCAGCCAAGATGGTGGAGACAACACCAGCACCCACGGTGCGGCCACCTTCACGAATCGCGAAGCGCATGCCTTGCTCAATCGCAATGGGGTTGATCAGGTTGACAGTCATCTTGATGCGATCGCCAGGCATAACCATTTCCACAGCGCTACCGTCGTCAGCGGTGTACTGGGCGATCTTTCCGGTTACGTCGGTGGTACGCACGTAGAACTGAGGGCTGTAGCCAGCGAAGAAAGGAGTGTGGCGACCGCCTTCTTCCTTCTTCAGAACATAAACTTCAGCCTCGAAGTTCTTGTGAGGAGTAATGGACTTGGGCTTAGCAAGCACCATGCCACGCTCAATGTCCTCTTTCTGGATACCGCGTAGCAGAAGACCAGCATTGTCACCAGCTTGACCTTGGTCGAGCTGCTTCTTGAACATCTCCACACCGGTAACGGTGGTCTCGCGGGTGTCGCGAATACCGATGATTTCGACAGTCTCGCCAACTTTAACGATACCGCGCTCAATACGACCGGTGGCAACCGTACCACGACCCGTAATTGAGAAGACGTCCTCAATAGCCATCAAGAAAGGCTTGTCGACTTCACGCTCAGGCGTAGGAATATAGGCGTCTACCTCATCCATCAAGCTGAGGATCTTGTCGACCCACTCGTTGTCGCCTTTGGTACCAGAAGCACCACCTGCGATCGCTTCCAGAGCCTGGAGAGCAGAGCCCGCAACAATAGGGATATCGTCACCAGGGAAATCGTAGGAATCAAGCAGCTCGCGAACTTCCATTTCGACGAGTTCGAGGAGTTCCTCGTCGTCCACCATGTCTTGCTTGTTGAGGAAAACAGCAATGTTAGGCACGCCAACCTGCTTGGCCAACAGGATGTGCTCGCGGGTCTGGGGCATGGGACCGTCAGCGGCGGAAACCACCAAGATGGCACCGTCCATTTGAGCCGCACCGGTGATCATGTTCTTCACATAGTCAGCGTGGCCAGGGCAGTCCACGTGAGCGTAGTGACGACCTTCGGTTTCATACTCCACGTGGGCAGTA
>CALIGI010000171.1 GCA_938021205.1 uncultured Pseudanabaenaceae cyanobacterium | reverse complement strand
GGTTACACCTACCTTGAGGCAAGGGCTAGAAGCCAGGGTTGGCCAGTTGCAGACCCTTCGCTATGTAGAGGCCGTCAAAGGGCTAGCTGAGGCAGGTGGCGGCCAGATCGACGCAGATACGGTGGTTTCAGCCCGCAGCTATGATGTCGCGCTACTTGCGCTGAGTGCCTGGCTGGATGGGGTAGACATCGTTTTGGAGCGAGAAAACGCAAGTTTTGTCCTGGCTAGGCCGCCGGGGCACCATGCGACCAGTCGCCGGGGGATGGGATTCTGTCTGTTCTCCAATGCGGCGATCTCGGCTCACTATGCCCTGGAAAAGCCGGGTATTGAGCGGGTTGCCATCCTTGATTGGGATGTTCACCATGGCAATGGCACTCAGGATATTTGTGAAAAGAACCCGGCGATCGCTTATTGTTCGTTGCACCAAGAGCATTTCTATCCCGGTACGGGCCTTGCGGAAGAGCGCGGCGACCATGGCAATGTTTTGAACTTGCCCATGGCTGCGGGGAGCAATCTGGAGCAGTATCTGCCGGTTTTTGACAGCCAGGTGATGCCGTTCTTGCGGGAATTTGGGCCAGATTTACTGATCGTGAGTGCTGGCTATGACGCGACCCAGGCGGATCAGCTGGCGGGGATGGCGTTGCAACCGGAGGATTATGCCGTGTTTACGCAGCGTTGTTTGGGGCTTACTCAGCGGATTTTATTTGGGCTTGAGGGTGGGTACGACTTTGAGGCTTTGGGTCAAGCTGTCGCTGCAACTTTAGGGGCTGTAATCAATGCTGACTAAGCGGTTGGAGATGGCAGTGTCTTGCAAATATCTTCTGGAATACCCCAGACTTTGAGGCTGCCATCTTGACTGTAGGTGATGATGAATTCTCTGTCCTGGCTGATCTCGATGTGGACTAAGGGCTCGGTATGATTCCTCAAAGTTGCGAGCTTTTGGTTCTGCTTCCAATCCCATACTTCTACGTCAGAGTTGCCTGTGCAAAATGCGATGATTTGGCCATCTAAGGTCATGTGGCAAGGTGCTTCGCCTGGCTGGTGAAACAGGGTTTTGTCATTCAATAGCGCTTGGATTGTGATTTGTTTGTCTGTGACTCCGTAGAGTAGAAAGCCACTTTGAGGATGCTGGGAACAGCCTGACATTGGCTTGAGATTGGATGTTGTTTCGTATGTTAATTCTGCAGAATGGGTATCCCATACCTTTAAACAGCAGGCTGCATTCTGATTGCTCTGCTCGTCTTTAAAGTAAAACTTTGTGATGAGCAGACTGCCATCAGGGGAGAAGCAAAGTTCTTGGCTGTTTGAGTCTGGATCGAAGCGGTTTGCGCTTTGATAGGTCTCTGTGTTTACGTAACGAAAGCATTGCTCACCGCGCTCGTAATCCCACAGTTCTATCTCTGTTCGAGGGCCAATGTGCTCCCAGAATGCAGCTAGGGGAAGCTCTCTGGGACAGGCGACTACGGCGCTATTGGCTAGATTTGTCTGGGGGCATGTCTCTGAGTCGAAGAGGCTAAAATCCTGTGTGTCTAAATTTAAGATGTGAGGATGGTAGTCATTGGAGATGCCGATTTTCCCATGGTTGCCCAGGGCCAATGTGTGTGAGTTGTCTAGACTTCTACTAGAGATCTTCTCGCCAGTGCTTAAAGCATAAGTTGCGATATAGGCTTGGCTATCTCCATCATTCCAATAGCAGAATAGAAGATTCTTCTCATTAGATATGGCGACGTATTCTGGGTTTGGACCTAGGTCTTGATGGTACTTCTCTGGTAATAGATTCTCGATTGTGTGAAGGCACTGCATCTGGGAAAATGGAAGATGGTGCAAAAGAGCTTCAGCTTTCCTCTGCTGTGGTGGAGGGGGCATAGGGGAATTACTGCTGAAGTCTGTCAGGGCTGCTTGTTCAGGGCATCAAAGCAGCCAAGCAGAGTTGTAATGCTGGAAAGAGTTTTGATTGAATGGCTTCGCCCAGGCGATATTGCTGTCGGAGGTAATCATTGCCTTGTAGCGTACAGATTGTAAATGTTGGCTGCTTGGGGCGACCAATGTAACCCACACCGCCCAGGCCTCGGAAATCAACAATCCAATATTCAGGAATGTCTAGAAGCGCGTAGTCTTCAGTTTTGCAAGCGTAGTCATCTTGCCAATTTGTGCTGACGACTTCCACAATCAATTTAATGGCTTGACCGCTGGTAATTACAGGCTCTCTTTCCCATAATGACTCCTTTTCAAGGGCGGTATTATCTAGCAGAATTGCATCAGGTCGTAGAACTGTTGTTCCTGCTGCCAGCGGGCGAATGAGGCAATTTTTCGGAACAATCCAATCTGCGTTGAGCCTTAGCGTTTCCGCAAATAGATAGCCTGCCGCTTTGCCAGCAACACTTTCATGGGGGCCTGTCGGATCTAAGTCTCGTAGCTCTCCGTCGATTAGCTCGTAGCGCGGGTCATCCCCGTATTGGGCTATGAAGTCCTCAGCGGTCAGTGTTTTGAGCGGGGTGTAGGTCATTGCGGCGATCGCTCTATAATCCGCTGTCCCTATTCTAATTGCTCGCAGATTGGCGTGAGTTTTGGTTGCTTTCTAAGCAATGCAATTCTCTTGCCAGGTCATAATTAAGCCAGACACCACATTTCGTTAAAGATTTCCATGAAAGCACTCGTCGCAGGGGCTACCGGCAAGACCGGCTACCGCATCGTCAAAGAACTCGTTGCCCAGGGCATTCCAGTCAAAGCGCTGGTGCGAGATGCAGAAAAGGCAAAGTCGCTACTGCCAGCCGAAGCTGAAATTGTTATTGGCGATGTGCTTAAGCCTAAAACCTTAGATGCTGCCTTGGAGGGCTGCACCGTTTTGCTGAGCGCGACGGGAGCTGCGCCTAGCTTTGACCCCACAGGCCCCTATGCTGTTGACTTTGTAGGAACGAAGAACTTGGTGGAAGCGGCTAAGTCGAAGGGGATTGAGCAATTCGTTATGGTCTCTTCTCTGTGCGTCTCGAAGTTGCTGCATCCACTCAATTTGTTTTGGCTGATTCTGGTCTGGAAGAAACAGGCGGAGGAATATGTGCAGAAGAGTGGTTTGACTTACACCATTGTTCGTCCTGGTGGATTGAAGGAAGAAGATTCCGATGACCAGGTGGTGATGGAGGGAGCAGATAGTCTATTTGAGGGTAGTTTGCCTCGGGCGAAGGTGGCTCAGGTCTGCGTGGCTTCGCTGAAAGAGGTGGATTCGCGTAACAAGATTGTGGAAATCGTGGCTCGCCCTAATCTACCCGCAAAGCCTATGGCAGAGCTATTCACAGCGGTGTAACAGACCGTTACGGTTTGGCTGTTTTGCGTAATTACCGGGATTCTGTATTCGATCTTATTGTCTAAAAATAGACATGATGCGCGGTCGGTCCAATAACTGCCACGATATCCCTCGGATGTCCTGAGTAGGGGCCTTCGCGCTGGAAAAGAGAATCCAGAAGCGCCAACCCGGTATTTATATGAGTCTCTCCCCCCGCATCCTCACCGCTCCTGCTGCTGCTCTATCCCTCGCTTTTGCGATCGCCGCTGCTGGTTTCACCGTTCCCGCAGAGGCTCGCCCCCTGTCTCAGCGTAGTCGTCAGGTCACGGCCAGGGCTGCAACAGCCCGCATGACGATGGAGCAGCATTTCAACCGAGGCTTTGAGCGGGCCAATGGGGGGGATTACGAAGGGGCGATCGCAGATTTCTCGGCGGTCAGCGAAATCATGCCGCTGTTTTCCGAGGCATTTTTCAACCGGGGCCTGGCCAAGGATTTGAATGGGGATAAGGTGGGCGCGATCGCTGACTATTCCAAAACCATCGCTCTCAATCCTCGTTACAGCCAGGCCTACACCAATCGTGGTGCGGTCTATCTGGACGATTCTCAGCTGGCTGAAGCGCTGAAAGATTTTGA
>CALIGI010000170.1 GCA_938021205.1 uncultured Pseudanabaenaceae cyanobacterium | reverse complement strand
GTCGCCATTTCCATCGCAATCCGCCGACCCATCTCATCACCTTCCATCAACATGGCTTCTAACCACAGCAGAAAACCAGCATGCTGATTAGAAAGCTCCGCAACGACCTTGGATAGCAAGCGTTCTGTATTGCTTGCTTGGGCTAACGAGGAAACTGCGGCATAGAGATCTGCCTTTAAGCTGGGCGACATCCAAGCTTCCACCGCAAAAGGCCAGGGGCTATTGCGCTGTCCTATGGGCAGCAACAAATCATCCAGATTTTGCTGGGCAATCTTTAGCTCCGGCGATCGCTGCAGCGCCTCCTTCCAGAGCTTCTTCGCTTCTGTGAGATTCCCTGTTCTGGCATAGGCCACCGCCACCCAGTGGAAGAGCAGTCCTCCCACAGCGGTGGACTGCTCTGCCTCTTCCGCCTTTGCCTGCTGCCAAATCTCCAAGATCCCCTCATGGTCACGCAGGTAGGCCAAACCCTCAACTTTCTTGGTGTAGAGGTCCCAAGCTGTGGCTTTGCTAGCCTTAAGGCGTTGGCCATAGTCTTTAGCCCGCTCTGCCTCACCTTGGAGCAAGCAGAAGCGAACCAAGTTCGCTAAGGCATGGACATTCTCGGGCTCGAAGGTGAGTACTTTTTCGGCTTGGGCGATCGCCTCCTCCATATCCCCAGCCGTCAGGGCAATCAAACTGAGGTTGTTGTAAGCAGGCATAAAATCAGGCTTTTGGGCAATGACCTTAAGTTCTGCCGCCTTACATTTCTCAGACTCCCCCCAGCTCAGGTACAACTGTCCCCATTCATGGTTGATCAGGAGTTCAATCGCCGCTTCCCGAGGGAGTCCTTCAACTTCAGCGACCAGTTCATCCAGGCCTTCTTCAATCTTCCCCATCACCGCCAGAATCCCTTCAGTCATGGGGTGATCATCATCCTGGGCCAGGGCTCGCTGGCTCAAATGCCATGCCAAGACGGGATGGATCGTTTGCAATGCCATGCTGGCCATAATGTAGAGGCCATCGCCATGGTTGGGGTCTAGCTCAAGCAGCTGCGCGGCAGCTTTGCCACAAGTGAGCCCCTCCTGAAGCTCTGCGGCGATCGTCATTTGAAGCTCTAGCAGCTCGACTTGGCCGGGATAGCGTTGGGTCAGTTCTTGGAGATAATCGAGAGCGGCTTGATCTTCCGCTCGGCTCAGCAATCGCTTAACTTTATTGATCTCTTGCTCAAAGTTTTGCTTAGTGCCAAAGCCCCCACCAGAGCGGCCTTGAGCAGAAGGGAATTTGGATGCTCGCTTTTTCCCTTTCTTCTTAGCCATGCTGACAAGCTCCCCGTTCTGGAATTAACCTCTACCCAGCTTGGTTTCAGCACCGGAGCGATGCAATGCTATTGGCACATTTGTTCACAATAGACCTCTTGCACGAATGCAAATCTGCCCCAATCCCCCAGCCCCTTGCCCCCAAATCTGGGGGAAGGGGAGCCTCAAAGTCCCTCTCCCAGGATTGGGAGAGGGATTTAGGGAGAGGGCCAGGATTTATGCAAGAGGTCTAATCCTCATCCCTCACTAGTCGGGCTACCCAATCCTATGAAAGTTGTTGTTGAACTAACCTATCGAGCTGTCCCCCCAGAGTCAGAGTTTGAACTCATTCGGGAGGCAGGGCAACAGTTGTCAAACCGTCCAGCAAGTGTTGTTGTGAACTTGGTTGAAACAGAAGACCTGCCCGTGATTGTTCTGGAATTTTTGATGAAAACCCAAGCACAATACAAGGTTGTTAGCGAAGTCTCTGACGAGGTGCAACGCTGGCTAAATGGGCCTCTTAATGACATCTCAATTCAGTTTTCCTAGGCAAATTAGGTTTGTAAAGCCTCTATGACCTGAGGCTGCTCCAATGCGCTACGGGGCAGGGCACGCAACACCTCCGCAGAGGTTGTCTTGCCTTGGCAAACCTTCATCAGTGCAGACTCTCTGAACGAGTGAAAGCCAATCTTCAAGAGGTGATCCTGCAAGGCTTCCTGATCCCCCTTGTAGATTAAGCGTCGCACTGCATCATCCACATCCAGCAGTTCCACGATCGCCTCCCGCCCCAAATACCCCGAATAGAAACAACGGTGGCATCCTCGGCCCTTGCGCCATTGGCTCAAGTTGGCGTCCTTGGGGGATAGGTGGAGCGATCGCAACTCCCGCTCCGTTGGCATATAGAGCGTGGCACAGTGAGGACAAACCCGCCGCACCAAACGCTGGCCGACAATCCCCAACAATGCATCACTCAACAAGCCCGGATCCGGCCCCACATCCTTCAGACGAGGAATCGTACTCACCGCATCATTAGTATGCAGAGTTGTAAGCACAAGATGCCCCGTCAAAGCTGCCCGAACTGCTGTCTCTGCCGTGGCCCCGTCGCGAATCTCTCCCACCATGATCACATCGGGGTCTTGGCGCAGAATGGCTCGTAATCCTGCTGCAAAGGTCATGCCTGCTTTTTCTTGGACTTGAGTTTGGGTGATGCGAGGGAGGACATATTCGACGGGATCTTCGACGGTGACAACGTTGACAGATTCCTGGGCGATCGCCTGCAAACTCGTATACAGCGTACTCGTTTTTCCCGAGCCAGTCGGCCCCGTCAGCACCACCATGCCCTGGGGCTGAGACAGCCAACCCTGAAAGATTTCTAGGGGCTCCGGCTCAAACCCCAGATCTGCCAACGACTCAAATGGATTTTGTTGGGGCAGCAACCGAATCACCGCCTTCTCTCCCCCCATACAAGGCAGTGTACTCACCCGCATATCCAGTCCCACCGGAGCCTCAGTTTGGCTACTGTACTGCTGGCCAATGCGGCCATCCTGGGGGCGACGATTCTCTGAAATATCCATCTCCGCCATCACCTTCAGCGCCGCAATCACTCGACGACTCAGCTCTCGCGGCAGCGTCGTAATGTCCCGCAAGACGCCATCAATGCGATAGCGAACTCGCAAGCCATCCAGTCCCGGCTCCAAATGAATATCACTGGCCCGGTTGCGCAATGCACCAGAGATAATCGTATTCAACCGCCCCATCTGGTCCGCCGCCTGGGCCAGATACAGCTCCGTCACCTCTCCAATATCCTCCTGTTCCGCTTCCCCAGTGAGTGGATTTACCAAAGGAGCTGCATTAATACTGGTGGGGTCAGCATTTTGACTATGAAACCACGTGCGATAGCTCTTCTCACTAATTGCGACAATCTCCAGTTCTGTCAGTAAATTTGCCCGCAGCCCAGCCACAACGGCCTCATCTAGGGCCACTGGAGAGCCCACGTAATAGCAATTACGCCACAGCAACAGCGGCAACAACGGGGGCAACAGTTGGGGTTGCTGAAACTCCTTGAAGAAACGCTGGCTTACCTCGCTATCCAGCAGTGGTAGGCTTACATCTCCTGTCTCATCCACCAGTAGATTTAGCGCAGCCTCACAGGAGAGTTCACGACGGCGCAGTTGCTGCCAAACGGAGAGGGAGAGTTGCATGGGGAACAGAGGGAGTGATGGCAGGCGGTAAAGCCGAGATTTGTTCGGCGGTAAAGCCGTGTATAGATAAGGCAACCCAGTAGATTTAAGATTCCCAGGAAGTAAAACAGAGCATCGCCTAGAGGAAAATGCCGCGTTTTTGCGGAGAAGCTAGCAGCCACAAAGCTAGCAGCCACAAAGCCAACAGCCAACAGCCACAAATCCATGAGGGCCAGCCCTCAAACTCCCGCCAGATGGGACGGGCGCGTCCCCTATGGATCACCCCTCCGAACCTATCGGCTCAGTAATGCCAGGATGAGGCATCGTCAGGTTGACGTGCGTTGCTCTGGGATGGGTTTCGCTGTGGGGCTACCGCTACGCGGATCGAAGTGCTGGGGCGTACGAATGAGCTTAGGCGATTGCTGTGAAAGAGAATCCCAATGATGGTTGGAGCTTTCTTGAGCCCAGAATCGAAATCGACCCCTCCCAACCTCCCGTTTTCCAAGGGGAGGAACTATTGGCCTGTCTGATGCAGAAAGACTTGGCGCACCTCTCAAATCTGTTCTTCCCCTGTTTTGAGGGGAGGCTAGGTGGGGTGGGTTTGCCTCTTGATGAGCTGGGAGATTCTTCTCTAGCAATAGCCTTCAGCCTTGTGTCTTGCCTAAGCGACCGCCCCACACCCAAACCCATCAACACTCCACCCTACGACAACGCCCATCCTTCTCAAGTCGCCCACAATGTCGATTAGACAAAGTGAAGCAACCCAGTTTTTTGCGCAGGGGGTGACCCGTGGGGGAGGCGCTTCGTCCCCCCCAGCGGGAGTTTGAGGGCTGACCCTCATGGCTGTCGTTTTGCCTCTTGTTTCAAGTCGTTTTGCCTCTTGTTTCAGGCTTATCCTCAAACTTTGGTCTCAGATATACTGCTCGTATAGTTTTAACTGCGGCCTTATGGCATCAGACGACGAGCCGAATTCAATGGAGTAGCAGAATTCCAGCGATGCCAATGGCTTTCAGGTGCAGGCCAATGCCGGGAGCCAGGGGGCTCAGGCTGGCCAAGATGTTAAGTCAGATTACTCAAACGAGGGGGACTGATGACTGTTTTGGGAGTTACAGTCAGCCTCTGTCAGCGACTTAGCCAAATTAGGATGCGCTGGAACTATTGCTCCATAGCTGAGGGATGTCTTTTTCGCCCAGGTGGGTGAGTTGGGTGCGGGCGAATTTGAAGGCAAAGGGGATGTTGCGGCCTGCGCCGATGGCGTCGTAGAAGGCAATGGCAAATTCAATTGCGCCTTTGTCGGATATGGGGCGGCTCATACCGATGACGTAGGGGATGTGTTGGGCGATGGCGTCGGCCTGGTTGTGGGAGTGGCAGGCGTTAATGAGGACGCATTCGATTTGGTCGGCAAAGAGTTCGAAGACGTCAGCGAGTTGTTCGCTGCTGACGAGTTGGGGGTGGCCGGTTTCGTCTTCGAAGAGGAGTCCTGGTCGCTGCTCTGGGTCGGTGGCGGAGCCTTTGCCGTGGCCGGAGAAGTGGACGATGTGGGGGTTACTGTCGAGGAGGGCGCGGGTGAAGTCACGGGTGCGGATGGCACCTTTGTTTTCGAGTTTGAATTGGCTGCGGCGTTGGGCGCGGCGGAGGCT
>CALIGI010000169.1 GCA_938021205.1 uncultured Pseudanabaenaceae cyanobacterium | reverse complement strand
GACAGCCTTTACTGCGGTTGCGGTTAATTGAAATTCGCAAGGGCAAGGGCTGGTATCGATATCTCACTTCCGTGCTTGAACCGGAGACGATGCCTCCCTACGTGGTCGCAGACCTTTATTCGCGCAGATGGCGCATTGAAGACGCTTTTCATCTCGTTAAGCGCCTATTGGGGCTATCTTATCTTTGGACCGGCTCTATCAATGGCATCAAGCTACAAATCTGGGCCACTTGGTTGATGTATGCCGTCTTAGTTGACCTTTCAGATGCCGTCGCTGAGGCCGTTGGACTTCCTCTCGAGCGCATCTCCATGGAGATGGTTTGGCGAGGTCTCTCTCACTTCAATGATGCCTACAATCGCGGCCTGGCCCATGACCCCGTCGCCTACCTCGCTGCACCGGAAAATCGTGACCTCTCGGTCGTCAAGCCTTTGCGCAAACCTCCCAAAACTCTTGATTTCACGCCTTTCTTTAACTCTCTTACAATTCACTCTTGACAAGGCTGCGTGGACCTTAACTTGTCACCCATCCCCTACGGCATCTTCCCTTAGCTTTCGCTTGCTCAGGCGACCAAACTCGTAGTTGGGCGAGTTACGCTCTGTTCAGCTCGGGGTCATGCTTAAAACCGCTGAATGCATTACCGTTATTACATTCTCCCTGGCTGTTGACCCCAACTCCTCCTAACTTATGAGATATCCGGGGTGAAGCATGCAGAGCAACCCTCAAGCTGCTCACCTCCATTCCATTAGATCTTTACTTTGCCCAAATGCCAGCGATGTACCAAGCCGAGAACTAATCCGACTAGTCCTCGCTTATACCAGAAATTTAGACTACCAGACTGGCCAATGGCTTGTGTAATCCGATCCAATACAATCGCCAATAGCACAATCCCAAGTCCTCCTACAGTCGAGAGTCCAACATCCAACCGACCCACCCCCTTGATAACCATCAATCCCAGTCCCGGTACTGCAATCATGGCTGTAATAACGGACATACTCAAGGCGAAGAGCACAGTTTGATTGACTCCAGCCAAAATACTAGGTAATGCTAATGGTAGCTGAGCTTCCCAAAGTAGCTGTCTAGGCGTAGAACCAAAAGCTAGAGCTGCCTCCACCACATCCTGCGGAACTTGTCGAATACCCAGGTTAGTTAATCGAATTAAGGGAGGTATAGCATAAATGATAGTTGCAATCACACCGGGTACTTCGCCGATACCAAAAAGCATTACGACAGGAATCAAATAGACAAACGAAGGGATCGATTGCATCGTATCCAGTAAAGGGCGTATCCATCTCTCAATTCGATCACTTCTAGCACAAAGAATGCCGAGTGGGATTCCTGTAAAAATGCAGAAAACCAAAGCTGTGACAACTAGTGAGAGGGTAATCATAGATTGCTCCCAAACTCCCACAGACCCCAGTGCTATCAATGATAAAAAACTGAACAATCCAATCCTCCAACCCGCTAGCTGCCAAGCAGATAGTCCTAGAAGCAACAATAGAATTAAGGGTGGAATGGCAAGTAAATTGTCTTGAATACCATTCAGTACCCAGCCAATAGGAATACTAATTAATTGGGATAGTGGGCGAAAATTCTGAACAATAAAATCAACGGCCTGATTAATCCAATCATCTAGCGGAATGGTATAGAGATCGAAGGGATCTAGAAAATAATTCACCCCCCAAGTGCTATCTGCAAGTAAGGGAATGGAAAGAATAGATCGGTAAAAATAAATAAATTCCATTTTTACTGGCTGATTGCATGAAGAGGTGAAATATCTAAATGTTGCAGGATCTGGATTTCGCTAACTTCCAGACTTTAGTGCTGCTTTTAGCCAACTATCAAACAAGTCTTGATTGTTATCAACCCATTCTTCAGCATGCCGTCTAATATCCTCTGATGAATTTTCCCCATCTCTGATGATGATACTTTCGGTATTGACATCTTCTACAGGAATTTCAACGACTTCGAACAAACGTTTTGCAGCTGGATTCACATCCACGAATCCTTGATTTGCAACAACAAATTGTTTCGTAATGGGATAACCAGTATTTTTTCCATCAATAATTGTATTATTTTCTTCGTCAGAGACGAAGTCGTCTGGTAAAGAGGTGAATGGTACCTCTAGCCAGGTAACGTCTTCTCCTGGCTTTAGCTGTGATAGCAACCAGTGGGGGCTGTAAGCATAGTACAACACAGGTTCATCCTGGGAGTAGCGTGTGATGACATCTGCAATCAAAGCTGAATAGGCCCCCTGAACATGTTCCACAGTTTCTTCAAGATTAAAAGCGGTGAGCTGATGATCAATCAACTCACCGCACTTCCAACCGGCTTGGCAACCGGCTAGGTTAGCTTTTCCATCTCCGTCACTATCAAACAGCTTTGCTAATTCTGGATCTTGAAGTTGTTCTAGATTGCTGATTGCGTATTTGTCGGCAGTTTTTTTGTCGATTAAGATCCCCTGTATTCCTCCTCCACGAACGATACGGCCTAACTTTTCCAGTTTTTCATCACCACCGGCATTCTCAAAAAAAGACTCGTGCCCAGGCAGATAGAAGCCCGTAGTGTAATCGAGGTCACCATTAGCAATGGATACATTTAAGGCAGCGTAGTCTGCCTGGCGAATCTCTTCTACCTTGTAACCCAAATTTTCTAGAGCAATATTGATAATTTCAGTCAAAAACTGCTCTTCAATCCAATCGCTATTACTGGGGCGCACAGTAATACCGGCTCCAGGATTAGATGAATCACTCGCTTTTCCATTTCCGATCGAAGAGTCAGGAGAAGCTTGGCAAGCCCCTAGCCCAATGAGTATTATGGCTATAAGCGAAAATTTTAGTTTACTCATCATCATAAAAAATTATAAAGGGACTGACCTAATCATAAAGCGGCATTATTCTAATTTACCTCTTCTATTGTTCGATTGAGGCTACCAATGTTGGCAAGGATGTCGGAAGCTTCAATGACTCCTTTAAACTGGCCAGCATCATCGAGTACGGCTGGAGGAATCCCTGTCTGGAATAAATGAAAAATAGATTCCAAACAGACATTCTCGTGGACTTTAGAAAAGTTGGTCTGCATAATCTGCGTGATGTCAGAATTTCCTTGCTGGATTGCAGTCTCCAAATGACTCAGGTGAAGATAGCCGATGGGTTGGTTGTATTGATCCACAATATAGATATGTTGCTGTTGTTGAGTCTGCATTCGCTTCCAGACTGATTCAATAGAATATTGATCTACAGTGCAAGCATATATTGAGCGAGTGAGTGAGCCAACTTTCAATATCTGGGCACGATTAACATCTTGCACAAACGCATGCACATATTCATTTTCAGGTTGAGTAACGAGCTCTTCAGGTGTACTAACTTGAACAATACACCCGTCTTTCATTACGGCAATGCGATCGCCAATTCGTAGTGCTTCTTGAATATCATGACTAATAAAAACAATGGTTTTATTGAGTTTTTTTTGCAATTGAAGTAGTTCATCTTGCATATTCCCTCGAATCAACGGATCTAGTGCACTAAAAGGCTCATCCATCAACAAAATACCTGCATCTGTGGCTAAAGCACGAGCTAAGCCGACTCGCTGCTGCATACCACCACTAAGGGATTTGGGTAAATAATTGGCCCATTGAGATAATCCTACAGTGGCTAAATTCTCCAATGCCTTTTGACGCCGCTTTCGTTTGCTCATCCCTTTGACTTGTAAGCCGTATTCCACATTCTCAACAACAGTTTTATGGGGAAAGAGGCCAAAGTTCTGAAAAACCATGGATACCTTATTCAACCGAATCTGTCGAATTCTGTGAGGGTTTAGCTGAACAATATCTTCTCCATCTATATAAATATGGCCACTGGTAGGTTTGATTAATCGGTTGATACAACGTACCAGGGTAGACTTACCAGACCCTGACAAGCCCATGACAACCAATATTTCTCCCGCATTGATTTCTAGAGAAACATCAGCAATTCCTAGCACTTGACCTGTCTCCTCCAAAATCTCATTTCGCTGAGCCCCATTCTGGAATAGAGACAAAGCTATACGAGGATTTGAGCCATAAATTTTGATCAGGTGCTCAATACGAATTTTGGACATGCCGGGCTACAGAATAGGCTTATGGCTTAATTGAGCGATTCAAGCAAGCCAGATAGATAGTAACTCAATCCACTCATTATCGAAGGGATGCATCCTAGCCTAGCGAATGCACCTAGCGAAGGGATGAATGGGTCGTGATCTGCAAGTAGTAATGCTTCAAAGTCTTGCATAGAGGAAATTTGACGCTTTTCATGACTTAGTATCACATTGACTGAATTCTCAGTCCTAATCAGGGTTTCAGGGAATGAGGCACTTGCAATTCCCATGCCACCATTCTTCTGGCTTGATATGATTCAAATCACAAAGGGCTTGTAGGCTTTTCAGGGAAATGCTTTGAGCCATCACTACTGGCGGATCACGACCGGAGTCTGACGGGGCATCAAGGGCGCTATTCATGCAATAGCTGCCTACGCAACTTATCTATTGTTCGCCAGTACTGGGCAGGGTGGAACAGTACGATTTTGGAATTTAACCACCGGGCAACTGCTCAAGAACATCACCTGCCTCTGGCCCTGGACGATCAAGAAATTATTGTAGAGCCGCGTAGCCTCCAATTGGAACGCCAAGCGACGTTAACTGGCTACGGGCCAGCCGCTCGCTTTGCATCAAGCAGGAGACATCTTGGTGACGGGCGATCGCCCAGGCAAGCTCACCCTATGGGGAGCCACGCAATCCAGAGTGATACAAGTAGCAGCTTGAGAGATTCATCCAGATCGCGTTCAGCCAGCCCTGTATTCTCTTTAAAGGAGTCCGCCTCCCGACCTAACCCTTTGCCCTGGCTGTACTGGACTGAATGAACAAACTGATTCGCTGGGGCATCATCGGCGTCACCACCTTCACCCTCGCCAGCTGCAACCTCAACCTCTACAGCCAAGTCCCCGAAACCACCCAATATAAGGACACCCAGGCCCAATTCACCTTCCTCAAAAAGGCCCTACAACATGGTGCAGCCGAGGAAATGCAAGACCTATTCCCCGAGGGCTACTTCTTCACCCACGTCCTCTACGGTCTCTCCTGGGTTAACGTCGGCCTCGCCGAAAACCTGGATCCCACAGTACGCGAACAGGCCCTCTTCGAAGCCCGCCAAGCCTACGCCCGCCTCAACGAGCCCGCAGGCAAAGCCTCTTTCCCAAAAGACCAAACTCCCCCCTACGGCATCTTCCACCTGGGCTGGCGCAACTACCTACTCAGCGGAATTTTGTTGTTGCAACAACCTAGCCCACTGAACGAGCGAGAATTGCGGGAATTTAAGGCGAATTGCGAAGCGATCGCCGATGCCCTCGAAGCCAGCGAGCCCCCCTACCTTCCCTCTTACCCCAACGATATTTGGCCCATAGACACCTTCCCCGCCATGCTCTCCCTGCGGGGCCACACAACCCTAATCAATAATCGCTACGAACCCATCATCAACGCCTGGCTCACAGAAATTAAAGCGGACCTCCCAGACAGCAACTTCCCCCTCATCGAACACCGCATTGAACCCTTTATCCAAGGCCCTCGGGGCACCTCCCAGGCCCTGATCCACCGCTTCCTGCCCGAACTCGACCCTGCCTGGGCCGCCGAAAGCTACGCCCTATTTCGCCAAGACTTCGTCACCCACCGCCTCGGCTTACCCGGCATCTTGGAATACCCCGCCACTGCCGAAGAGAACCCCAGTGGCGACGTTGATTCTGGCCCCCTCATTGCAGGCGTCAGTATGTCCGCCACCGCCGTTGCCCTGGGAACCGCAAAGCTCAACGGCGATGAGCAGCTTCACCGGGCCATTTGGAAAGCCAGCGAATTGGTCGGTCTGCCCAGCGGTCGCAAGCAAAAGCGCTACTGGTTCGGCATGTTACCCATAACCGATGCCTTTTTGCTCTGGTCCCAAACCGCAACACCTTGGTTTGGAGAGCCCATAGAAGCCATTGACCAGGACTATCCCAACTGGTGGCGCTGGCCAACCCACGGGATTTCGCTAATCCTCTGGATTTGCATCATGTGGGCTGTGAGCGATCGCCGCAAAGCCCGCCAACAACGCCGCAAAGCCTTAAAACATCGCCGCAACGACCCACCCCCATCGGTTAAAACATCACTCTCCAAGACCTACCGCTAACGCCGAAACAAGCTTCTACACCCCAGTCCATTTTTGCCAAAGCTATACTGCGAGAACAGTCCCGCCCAAAGAACACTGTTTAGCGATCGCAAAACTCCCATGGCTTTCATGCTCCGTAACCGACTACGCACCTCATTCCTCACCAGCGTCATCCTCGGCAGTAGCCTAGCCATGGCTACCACCACCACCGCGATCGCCCTCCCTCCCGCTGAAGTTCCCGAGGAAGCGATCCGAGAAGCAGAAACGGAGCCAGCCTCCCCCAAAAACGCAGCCGAAGAAACAGCCCAAGAAGAAGAGGCTGAAGAAGCAACCCAAGAAGCGAAAGAGAAGGAAACGGAGCAGGAAGCAACCCAAGAAGCAGACACTGACTCCGTAACTGAACCAGTCACATCCACCTCGGAAGAGCCCGACCCCCAAGAGCCAGCAGAAAAAGACTCAACTATCGCCCCCGTCGCATTTCCAGAAGCAGGCATCACCCTCATCCCTCCAGCCAACTTTGAACCTGCGGACCTCTACGACGGCTTTCAAGAGGGAAACAGTCAATCCTCCATCATCGTATTCAGCTTCCCGGCTCCTGTAGAGGAAATGCTTCAAGCCTTCAGCGACAAAGACATTCTCAGTCAAAAGGGAATGACCCTAATAAGCCAAGAAACCGTCAGCATCAGCGACAAACCCGGCCTACTCATCCAGCTAGAACAGGAAGCCCATGGTCTCACCTTCAGCAAATGGGTTTTAATCTTTGGCGAAGACAACAAAACCACCCTCATCAACGCCAGCTTCCCCAAGCAATTTGCAGAAGAACTCTCCGCCCCCATCAAAGCCAGCCTGCTCAGCACCCAAATCGATGACAGCCTTGTCGCCCCAAACCCCGAAGCAGTCAGCGGCTTTAGCATCACCCCCACCGATGGCATGGACCTCGCCCTGGAAATCAGCGGCACCCTGCTCTACAGCGAAGATGGCGAACTCAACGGCGAAGACCCGACCGCACCGCTATTCATCGTCTCCCCTTCCTTTTCGGACGTCCTCGCCCTAGACCCAGGCCAATTTTCCCGCGATCGCCTCCAGCAAACCGAACAGGTGGACGCGATCGAAATCCTCAGCCAAGCCCCCATCACCATCAACGACCTAGAGGGCTACGAAATCACCGCCACCGCCCAAGACCTCAATACCGGCACGCCACTCCTGGTTTACCAAACCATCCTCTTCGCCGAAGACCGCTATTACATCATGCAAGGCCTCGTCGTCGAAGCAGGCGGCGGCCCCTACCTAGCCGACTTCAAAGCCATGGCCGAAAGCTTCCAGCGCAAATAAATAAAATATCCCCCTCTCGTCCATCGTGATGAACCTCAAACTCACCGCTCAAATCCTAATGGATGATGCCTAAATTTTCTGCGGGCGAACGGCTGTTCGCCCCTACGGTTTACCCAAAAGGAATCGGGGGTCACTGCATATCTGCTCACACATCAGAATGCTTTACCAAGAGACACTGAAAGACGCCACAACAACGCCCCAAAGGTCAACACCGACCAGTACTTACCAACAAACACTGAAGCAACCCAGCCCCTTGCGCAGGAGGATAACCTCTAGGTCGGAGGCGCATCGCCCCCCTTAGGCGGGCCAAAGAAACAATGGCGGGGGCTGGCCCCCAAGGCTGCTGGACTTGCCGCTTGCTTCTTGCTGATTTACCGATTTATCCCATGCTAAAGAAAAGCCCCCGCCTGCGATGCAAGCGGGGGCTTTCAATCAAAGCTTAAAAGCGACTAACCACTACTTCTTAGCAGCAGCCTCACGCTCCTTCACTTCCTTAATCACTTCCTCAGCCACATTGCGGGGGCAAGGAGAATAGTGAGCAAACAGCATCGAGAACTGACCGCGACCCGAAGTCATCGTCCGCAAATCACCGATATAACCAAACATCTCACTCAAAGGCACCTCAGCCTTAATGCGAACGCCCATGGCACCCGCTTCCTGGGACTTGATCATGCCGCGACGACGATTCAAGTCACCAATCACCTCACCCCCATGGTCATCAGGCGTGAACACGTCCACATCCATGATGGGCTCAAGCAACTGAGGCTTGGCTTTGGGGATCGTCTGGCGGTAAGCCGCTTTAGCAGCGATTTCGAATGCAATCGCGCTGGAGTCAACGGGGTGGAAACCACCATCAGACAGGGTGAACTTAACGTCCACCATGGGGAAACCAGCCATCACACCTTTCTCGATGCTGCTCTCGAAGCCCTTCTGAACCGCAGGCCAGAATTCGCGAGGCACGTTACCACCGGTCACCTTGGACTCAAACTCAAAGCCAGTACCGGGCTCACCGGGCTCGATGGTGTAGTCAATCTTGGCAAACTGACCAGAACCACCGGACTGCTTCTTGTGAGTGTAGCTGTCGGTGAAGGGGTTCGTGATGGATTCACGGTAAGCCACCTGAGGCTTGCCCACTTCCACTTCCACACCGTGGGTGCGCTTGAGAATGTCCACCTTAATGTCCAGGTGAAGCTCACCCATACCCATCATGATGCACTCGCCACTTTCCTGGTCGGTCTCAACGCGGAAAGAGGGATCCTCTTGGACCATCTTGCTGAGAGCCAGACCCATCTTCTCGGAGCCACCCTTGTTCTTAGGCGCTACAGCAATGGAGATCACAGGGTCAGGGAAGACCATGGGCTCCAAGGTCGCAGGCTGCTTGGGGTCACAGAGGGTGTGACCGGTCTGGACGTTCTTCATGCCAACGATGGCGATGATGTCACCAGCCTGGGCGGTGTCGATCTCCTCACGGGAGTCAGCATGCATCTCCACCAGGCGACCGATGCGCTCGGTCTTACCGGTGTAGGTGTTGAGGATGGTGTCACCCTTGTTCAAGGTTCCGGAGTAGATCCGGGTGAAGGTCAAAGCGCCGAAGCGATCGTCCATAATCTTGAACGCCAGAGCGCGCAAAGGCTTCTCAGGGTCCACGATGGCGAATTCGCCCGTCGCGTTACCTTCCAAGTCAACCTCGGGCTGGGGCTTAACTTCTTTGGGATTGGGTAGGTAATCCACAACGGCATTGAGGATTAG
>CALIGI010000168.1 GCA_938021205.1 uncultured Pseudanabaenaceae cyanobacterium | reverse complement strand
GACGGCATTTTCACTCTGGAAGAGCTTACCTTGCCCCTCATGTTGGATTACTTCAGCCGTAATCCTCAAGCCCTGAGCGAATACTTGCCGCGCAACCCCCGCTTTGTCTTTTTTGAAAAGACTGACGGTGCACCTCCCATGGGCAGCATTGCCCAGCCAGTAACGGCCGATCGCTCCATTGCCACCGACAAATCCCTTATGCCCCCTGGAGCTCTGACCCTGATCAGCACCCAGATTCCCTACGCCAACCCCGGTGCTGTGCTCAGCTCCCGCCGCTACCCGAAGCGGGCGGTGAATCGTTTTGCCCTGGATCAAGATACGGGTGGAGCAATTAAAGGTGCAGGTCGCGCTGATATTTTCCTGGGGACTGGCTCAGTGGCGGGCGATCGCGCCGGTCTCGTTAACGATGCGGGGCAGCTTTATTATTTGCTGCTAAAGGATGGACGCTAGCCTTTCAATTACGCTGCTGGTCATCCTCACGGTCATCGCCGGTATCGGTGGCCAGGTTTTGGCTGCCTGGGTGAAGGTGCCCAGTATTGTCTTTTTGCTGTTGTTTGGCATTGTGCTGGGCCGCGACGGTTTGGGGTGGATTCTGCCCGGACAGCTGGGTGTCGGCCTGGACGTGCTGGTTTCACTTTCAGTGGCGCTGATTCTGTTTGAAGGTGGGCTCAATTTAGAGCTGCGAGAGCTGGGCCGGGTGTCCGGTAGTCTGCGAAATCTGATCACTATTGGCGTGGGAGTTACACTCCTGGGCGGGGCGACGGCGGCCCATTGGCTGAGTGAGTTTCCCTGGCCCCTGGCGTTTTTGTATGCGGCGATCGTCGTGGTGACGGGGCCGACGGTGACGGTGCCTTTGCTTCAGCAGGTCAAGGTAGATCGGGAAGTCAGTGCCCTGATTGAAGGCGAAGGGGTCTTGATCGATCCTCTGGGAGCGATCCTGGCCGTGGTGGTCCTGGATATTATTTTGAACGAAGCGCCGACGCCGGGGGCGATCCTCAGTGGCTTGGGGCTGCGTTTAGGTACGGGCCTCGTAATTGGCTTGGCGGGCGGTGGTCTGTTGGGCTTCTTCCTCAAGCGAGTGACGTTCCTCTCGGAGGAACTGAAGAACCTGCTGGTGTTAGCTGGAGCCTGGGGGATTTTTGGCTTGGCTCAATCTCTGCGTAGCGAGTCTGGGCTGATGGCTTCCGTGACCTCGGGCATTGTGTTGGGGGCCTCTTCGATTCCGGGGGAGCGTTTGCTGCGGCGATTTAAGGGACAGCTCACGGTCCTGGCGATTTCGGTGCTATTTATTTTGTTGGCGGCAGATCTCTCCATTGCCAGTGTGTTTGCCCTGGGCTGGGGCGGTTTGCTGACGGTCCTAGCGCTGATGTTTATCGTGCGCCCGATTGAGATTGTGCTCTGTACGATTCAGAGTGGTCTGAACTGGCGACAAAAGTTTTTCCTTAGCTGGATTGCCCCTCGGGGAATCGTTTCTGCTTCGGTGGCTTCCTTGTTTAGTTTGTTACTGACGGCGCGGGGCATTAACGGTGGCGATTCGATCAAGGCCCTCGTTTTTCTAACCATTTTGCTGACGGTTTTTCTCCAGGGGCTTTCGGCTAAGAGCGTTGCAAATCTGCTGAAGATTACGGCTGATGGGGGGACTGGAACAGTTTTGGTGGGCTCCAATCCCCTCAGTCGTCTGGTCGCCAGGCTGATCCAGGATGGCGGATCGGCGGTGACGATCATTGATACCGAAGAGCAGGCTCTGTCCAAGGCTCAGGCCCAAAATATTCCTACATTCCTCACCAGTGCCTTTGATGCTGAGGCCCTGGATGAGGCGGGTATGGCGGAGGTCTCAACTGTTTTGGTGGCGACTAGTAATAGTGATGTTAATCAGGCGATCGCCCAGCGCATTGTCGAAGAATTTAATCCGCCCAAAACCTTGGTTGCTTCGCCCAATGCCTCCGGAACCAGCGAGTCTCTCAATCCCAAGATTCAGCTCGCCTTTGACCCAGAATTATCCGTCAAAAATTGGAACAAGTACCTAACTGAAGGAGCTGTGCAGCTCGGCGAGACGCTGTTACAGGATGAAGACTTCGAGCGGCAAAAAGCCCATCTAAATGGCTTCATGCGTCGTCGGGAGATGATGCCGCTGTTTTTGGAGCGAGATGGCAACCGTCGGTTGTTCACGCGGGAGGATAGCTGGAAGGTGGGCGATCGCCTGCTCTATCTTTTCCACTCCCCCATCTCCGAAGAGGATGCTGAACTCGCTGACGAAACCGTCAAGAAGAAGCGCAAAAAGCTTGTCTTGACGTTCTTGCCCCAAGTGGACAATATTCCCGATGAGCCCGAGCCCGAAGCAGCAGATGAGGCTTCTGCAAAACCCTTGGGTCAGCAATTGCTGGAAAAGCTTCCAGTGATTAAGAAAGTGGCAGCAGGGGGCAGCGCTGATGCGCCGTTGGCTGATGACAGTGAGCCAGAGCTGGATATTGCTATTGCGGCTGATTCCGCCCAGGTTGATGATTCTGAGCGTTCTGATGCGATGCCTGTTCCTGAGGTTTCTGAAGCGGTTGCCCCAGTAGAGCCTGAGCTTCCTAACTCAGCTGCCATCTCGACGATTGAAGAAGAACCTGCCGCCGTCTCTGATTCATCAGTTGAGCAGGTATCTAGGGGGGAGTTGTCAGAGGCTGCGGTGGTTGCCAAGGAGCTTTCTCAGCAAGCGACCTCCTCTGGAATGGCTCCCTTGTCCAAGTCGGATGTTCTTGAGCCCGAAGACGATGAGGAAGCTGAGGCTCAGCTAGCAGAATCCTCCGATCGCGATCTCACTGTTCCCCCCCCAGGAGCTCTCAAGCCACCCACTCCAGAAGTGAAAGTGGCTGTGGCTGAAGAAGTTTCCATGGCTGAGCCTCCCACACCCGCCACAGAGACTTCCATTGAGCCCGCTGCTTCTGAAGCTGAGAGCCCGCCATGGCCAGGGGATGGCGGGAGCGAATCCGCCTTCAATAAGAATGCCTAGGAGACCATCCCTACAGCAATCTGCACAAGACCGTTGTTTTACGCAGCAATAAGGGCATCGGACTCTCCGCTTTGCCTCAACCGCGCAGCTACCTAAGATCACTATTGCGCAACGGCCACTCCCCACATCGCAATTTCCCCTAGTCCTGCCACTATTCCCCCACCCGTGAGAAACAACGCCTAGGTAGTTCACGTTTTTCTCGCCCAAGGAATACAGCGCATCAAAAAAATCCCCCGCCGATTGGCTGAGTCCTATCTCTCTTTGAGCACAGAAAAGCGTAGAACTGCGAGGACCAGATTTGTCTGTTGGCGAGAGCCTTTTTCCGGAACAGGCTGAGCTAAAAAAAACGGTGTCATTGTTCAAGAAACTGACTTTTAGAGGCGGTTCCAACCCACAGTGAGTAGATTCTTAGGGCCTGCTTCTCGCAGTGCAATCCTCTAAATCTCTTACCTCTAGAACACATGAAAGCTTCCCAGAAACTTGGTCTCAAAGCACTCTCCACCCTCGCGCTCGGCGCAGTCACCGTACTGGGTTCCATTAACCCTGCTCAAGCCTTCTCCTTCGATGTGACCTCCGGTATCGCAGGTCCCAATGGCGAGACCAACCAAGGCGCTTTCTCTGAGTTCTATAACCTAGAAGGCACCACTACCGTTAGCTTCAACGATGGCTTGCCCACAGATGGTTTTGCGAGCTACTCCGTAACTGGCAACAACGCCGGTATCCGCTCTGACCGCTGGGCCCCCACGGGTGCCAACGGCGAAAAAAATGATTCTGACTATTTGACGGCTTTCCGTGGCAGCAACGTCGTCATTGACCTTCAGGAGAGCTTGAACTACTTCGGTATCAACTGGGGCGCTGCCGATGATGGCAACACCTTCTCCTTCTTCAAGGGTGACACCCTCATTGATGCCTATGACACCGCGCGCATCATTGCTGAAGGGGGGTTCAATCACACCTCTAGCCTCCACAACGGTGAGGGCAATGGCTACTTTCACTTCTATGCCGAGAATGCTGCCGAAATCTTTGACCGCATTGTGATTTCTGAGGCCAATGGTGGTGGTTTCGAAACCGACAACCACTCCTTCCATGTCGGTGAGGCTCGTTTCGCTGGCTTCGACCCTGACACCGCTAAAGTTCCTGAGCCTGCCATGATGATGGGCTTGGTTGGCGTTGCTGGCATGTTCCTGCGCAAGCGTCAGAAAGCTGCATAGGTTCATTCCTATCGAGGAAATTGTGTGAGGGGACGCCAAACTCTTCTGAGCTGATTTAGAGAGCAGCTCAGAAGAGGCTAGAGGTGAGTCTGACTTGCCTCTGTCACCCCCGCAATAGCCAAAACCCACTGGTGGTCACCCCCGCATCATCGGGCTGCACCGAGAGGAAATGAATCCCTTCACTGGCCTGCTTACGCTGCTGAAACACCGCCGCTGCTGTAGCGACTTCCTTGTCTTCAAATGTGGCTATTACCCAGCGCTCTGCTAAACCCGCTTCCAAAATGATGCCATTGGGTGGGCCGCTCAGATAATCCAAAGCAATGGGCCGAATACTCTGGAGCCATTGGGCTAGGGCTCTGCTGGCCCGCCCGCCATAGACGATCAGCCCAGGCACGGGTAAATCCGAGGAGAGGCCCTCGGCTGTCGGGAGGGCGTAGTCCGGTGTAGAGACGATGGGAATGGGGCGATCGCGAAAGGCATATTCCACCTCCCCCGCTGCCAGGGCCGCAAATTGCCAGTTCTCCCCCCGCAGTCGCTCAGGCAAAGGTTGGGGGGGGAGCTGTTCGATCTCTAGAGGCTCCCAGCCACGGACCTCCTTCGATAGGTGATAAAGGATTCCCTTGAGTTGGGGGGTGTAGCGGGTGGCTTCGACGGTGATGCCTAGGGGGGCTGCACCGGTACTGATGAGGCTAAAGCTTTGGGGGCGGAAGACTTGGATGGTAGTGGGGGGATGGTGGAGGGCGATCGCCTCAGCCAGTTGTTGCCCAACCCAGCCGCCGCTGATGTCACTTTGGGAAGCCCGACGGGTGAATTGCCAACTGCCGGAGCGATCGCAAATGAGGAGTTCCCAGAGAGGCTTGCCCTGAGCATCGGTTTGGGGCCGTCGCGAGAGGTCTGCCTGCCAGGTAGAAGAAGTCATGGGGGAAGCTTGGGAGGGAGTAGCCCAATGGATAAGGCATCATTATCATTATCACCGTCATTGACTAGGGCGAGATGGGAATCGGCTTGGATAGCCCAGTGCATCGCCTGATGGAGTATCTGACGCATCTCAGCAAGCGAATTAAGCCCCAGCGCCACGAGCTCGGAGGAACTTCCTTGAGGCGAGAGGGTTCTGAAGAATGATGGATGGAGTTTGTTGTCCTTGGCCGAATACCCAACCCTGATGTTTGCCCATATTTACCCATGAATTTTTCTCTTCAAAAATCCTTCGTTCTGGGTCTGTTCGCAGCGATCGTGAGTGGTAGTGCCGTTCAAGCACTACCGCCCATCGTGATTCAGGTCCAAACTGACCAAGTGAGCGATGTTGAGGTGGTCGCTACGTCAGCGAATCAGTCCAATCCGGTTCAGCAAAGCATCCTGGATTTATCCAACGCCGCCCGCCAGGATTCCGGGCTAAGCACCCTCAGCTTTTCTGCTGAGCTAAACGCTGCGGCCCAGCGCCATGCCAATGACCTTGCCAAGGGCGCTCAGTTTTCTCACACCGGCTCAGACGGTTCCACGATGCAGGAGCGTGTCCAGGACTCAGGCTACAAGTACTGGAGTATTGCTGAAAATATCTATTACCAGGCTCCTAGAAACCAACCTGAGCGGGCCGTGCAAGGTTGGCTTAAGAGTCCTGGTCACCGTCGGAATTTGCTCAACAGCAAGTTCACACAAATGGGGGTGGGTTATGCAAGAAATGGTACTAAACATTACTACGTTCAAGTGTTTGGTACCCCCCAGGAGAAGGTTGCTACATCAGCAACTCAGTCCAATTCGGTTCCGCAAAGCATCCTGGATTTATCCAATGCAGCCCGTCAGGATGTCGAGCTAAGCACCCTTCGCTTTGCTCCTGCACTAAACGTTGCGGCCCAGCGTCATGCCACTGACCTTGCCAATGGCGCTAAGTTTTCGCACACCGGCTCAGACGGCTCCACGATGAAGGAGCGTGTCCAGGACTCAGGCTACAAGTACTGGAGTATTGCTGAAAATATCTACTACCAGGCTCCTGAAAACCAACCTGAGCGAGCGGTGCAGGGCTGGCTGAACAGCCCTGGCCACCGTCGTAATTTGCTCAATGCTGGCTTTACAGAAATGGGCGTAGGCTATGCCACCAATGGTCGCGACCACTACTATGTTCAAGTGTTTGGTACCCCCCAGTAGGGCAATGGCTGCTTAACCACGGGCGATCGCAACCGTAGGGGCGGGGTTTCCCCGCCCCTAACTTGTTTCTGGGCTGGGTCGGGTCTCCCGATCCAGCCCGTCAATTCGATTGGATTAAATTTGCGTTTCCTACTTGGTTTGCACCGTCAACACCTGGGGAGGCGTTGCATCAGGCGGATATAGGAAATCGAACCGCACCAAGCGATGTTCACCCACATCTAAATTCAGCTCGACGATTGCTTTGCCTTGCTCTCCCCGCTTTTGAACGAGGTGGACATAGCGCGTGCGAGGTCGCTGCTTGTCATCTGTGTAACGCACCCGCACCGTGCCCCGAAAGAAAGTGGGCTTGGCTCGTTCCACGAAGAAGCGCAGGCCCTCTTGGGAAAGTACGTCCTCTTTGATCGGCGTTTCCAGCGCCAGCGTGACCGTTTGAGCCTGGTCCGTATTGTTAATCAATGGCAGGCTCAAGTCGTACTCAATACCGTAGTTGCCATGGGCTTGGTAAGCCGTGTCGGGGTAGCGGCGAATCATCTCCGCAGATTGGTTTTGGCCCGTGCCCTGGCGACCGACATTGAGCGTGGCTAGGCCATAGGAAAAGGCTTTGCCGGATGCTGGAATATTGAGGTGATAGTCATCGCGATCGGTCAGGGTTGCCCGCCAGCGAGAACCCTCGGCCACGCCTGCGACACGACCATAGATGACACCACCGGGTTCACCAATGGGCGTGGGCACTTTATCGCGGGGGCCAGAGAGCTTGCCGCTTTGGGCTAAGGCTTGCCAATCTGCCAAGCTGGGAGCGACTTCACCCTCGCCATTGGGCGTTGCAGGGTCCGGCGTTGCAAATAGCGCCATGCTTGCCATTTTCACCGGACCATCACTGTAGAGCCGCAGTAGGCTGGAGCGACCATTAATGGGTGGCTCCAGAGTTTTGACTGGGATAGGTAGGTTAAATAGCATGCGGCTCTCACCCGCCGGAATCACCACGGTTTCTGGCAAGAGATCCTGGCGACGACCTCGTAAAACATCGCTCATGGCGCGGCTGCCGGGACCGGCATAAACCTCGCCATCGGGATTGTCCTGGAAGGGATCGATGTCAAAGAACGGTGCATCAGGCTGGCTTAGGTAGCTCGCTCCTTGGAGAACATTCACCGTGACAGTCTTGTCACTGGGGTTTTCCACCAGAATTCCGAGATATAGCGTTCGCAGATCCTCTGGTGGATCTGCCTTGGCGATGTGGTGGGCAAAGATGTCGAAGCGCCCATTGAAGGTGAAGTCTAAATGGGCACTGGGGTCCGTCTTGCCCTCTGGCTTAAGCGTCGAGAGCAAAATACCTTCTTGGAGCACCAATTCAGGGCTGTTGCTGTTGAAGACCGGAACGCTGTCCAGGCTCTGGGGTAAGGGACGAACCTCCTGAGGGCGAACGATTTCCTCAGGCTTTTGGGCTTGAGCCAAGGTGGGGGACAGGAGCGGGGAAGTGGCAGGTATGGAGAGGCCTGCCAAGGCTATAAGTATGAAAAGTGACTTTCTCACAGTGGAAAAAACCTAGTTAATTTCGACAAATCTCTCGGATTCTTGCTCGGACGCTGGAGTAATGGAATGAGGGGATGCATGACTCACATTTTATTTGTGCGTTGGATTTAAGCGCTGTGCAGGTGCGATAAACCTATCGCTCCGAGGTGCGATCGCGACGCAAACTCCCGAAGGAACCGCTTTGCCCATGACCTCTTCCATTCGTATTCTGCTCATTGATGATCAAACAACGATTCGTCAAGCACTTCAAATGTTGCTTGAACGGGAACCGGGATTTGAAATCGTGGGTGGTGCTGCCGACGGTGAAACAGGTATTGCTTTCGTGGAGCGCCTGTACCCAGATGTGGTTTTAGTCGATATCGAAATGCCAGGCATTGATGGCATTGAGACCACTCGTATTATCAAGGAACGTTTCCCCGATACCAACATCTTGATTCTCACCGGCCAGGATGATCAGTCCTGCTTGCAGCAAGCACTCCAGGCTGGGGCGAAGGGCTATTTGCTCAAAACCACCCCAGCTGAGGATCTCGTTTACGCGATTCGCTCTGTTCAAAAGGGCTACAGCCAGGTGAGCCCCGGCTTAATCGAAAAGATGATGAAGAAGGCCCATCCAGCGGTCCAGCCGGTTGCTCCGACGACGGCCCATGGTCAGCAGTTCGTAGATTGTATTCAGAGAATGAAGGATTTCAGCCTGCGCTGTCGCGCCCTGAAATCGCGAGCAAAGCCGATTGCCGAGCGGAGTAGAACCCTGAACATTCGCCTTACGGAGTTGGACTTCCATCGTGATGGTTTTTTCCAGTGGGATGAGCCTGCCATGGATGCCCTCTTGCTCTCAGATTCTGAGGGAGGTGACGAGGAATGCGATATCGTGACAGCTGCGGAATTTGTGGTTTAGAGCTGGCTGTAACCGGACTTAAGATTGCTGAAAACTGACCTCATCTTGCTAACCCCTGCTTTCCCCTTCGATTTTGCTCAGGGAAACCAGAGATAAGGAGAATCGAACGCAAAATTAACCTGAGTTCGACAGTCAAGCAGCAGAACTCTTTCCTTAGCCCCTACTCCCACCATTGGGAATTGTTCAAAATAGAACAAAAGGGGTGAGAAAAGGCCGGTTCTGGGCTGGAAAATCAGGCGAAAATCCAAGCTGAAAAGCGTTGATTTGACCTCCGGTGCTAATGCCAAACGGAGGTCATTTTCTGCTGTCTGGGAAGTGTGAATGTTCCCTGATCAAATTAGAGGTAACCACGATAATACCGCCTCTATTCGGGGCACCTTAACCCTAACGGTTCGAGCCAAGGGGCTCATTATTCACAGCTAGGCATGATTGCACAGAAACCTCCCGCGAATCTCGAACGGATGGATGGACAGCTTGCTGGTCTCAATCAGCAACTGGCAAAATCTGCTTCGGTGCTAGATGAGTTGGCTAGCATTCAGCTCCAGTTTGAGGACTTGGCTCAAACCTATGCTGATTTCAAGGCCTACGCCCAACGCCTTCAGTCGGAAGGGGGGGCCGGAATTGCGTCCCTGCGCCGCGAAACGGAACAGCGCTTCCAGTCCATGGAGAAGAGTCTCCAAGACGCCCAGCATCGCTCTACAGGAGAGGAGGGTGAGGAAGCTCGCGAAGCCGTCCAAATTCAAATTGAGAATTTGGAAAGCCGCCTGCGCCAAGAGTTGCGAGGAGCCTTGAATCGGATTGATCAGGCGGGCTTCAGTCCAGTGCAGCTTGAAAAGCTCGAAAAGCTCGATATTCAAATGCGAGGCATGCGTAACGCCCTGCGCTCTTCTGAGCGGCGGGAACGTATGTTGCAAAACGGATTGGTGGCAGTGGCGATCATGGCTTTAATGGCGCTCGGTATGCCACTGCTAATGCCGTTGATTTTGGGAGATGATAAATCATCCGCTGCCCTGTTACAGAATCGTAGCGCTTCGGGTCGGCCTGCCAACGTTACGCCTTTGAAGGCTAGACCTTTGTCAGAGAGTGTTGATCCGGACTTCGATGGCTTTGCGTTCTCTGGCAATTCTTCTGTGAGTGGGTATCGCAATCGTCCTTAGAGGTTGTTTGATAATTCGGCCAAGCGTCAAATTTGAAACCTCGATTAGCAATGAAACGTCGGAATCCCCTTAATTTGGGCAGCATCATAGGTCATCCTGCTCCGGCTAGATGCCTGTCTCAAACAACCTCTGAACCCTCGCTTTGAGCACAAGAGGTCTAGTTGTTCGGGCAAATAGCCAGGGGGAGGATTTTGGGAGCGGGGAGCAGATGGGCTGGACAGATGCCGTTATCTTGCGGAGCATGGCTTTATCCTTCCGTTGTGGTTGCTATGGATGCATCTTCTGCAAGATATGCCGAACAGACCGTTGAAGCCTTTGCCCAGCGGTTCGCTGAGACTGAGCCTGGCGATCTCCAACTAATTGATGTGCGTGAACCTGGGGAAGCTGAGATTGTCTCTCTGGAAAAATTTGAGCTGTTGCCTCTGAGTCAATCTGGCGAGTGGGCCGGACAGATTTGCGATCGCTTTTCCCCCGAGAAGGAAACCTGGGTTCTCTGTCACCACGGCATGCGCTCTGCCCAGATGTGCCAGTGGCTCAACAGCCAAGGTTTTACTCAGGTTAATAATATTTCGGGTGGCATTGATGCCTATGCCCGTCGCATCAATTCAGAGTTGGCCCTGTATTAGTGGATCTGTATGAGTGGCCAGGCTTGAGCGCTGGATCATGCGTTGATTGGCGAACTGAGCTTTGCTGGGGACAGAATCGATGGGAGCGTATGGCTGGGGGTGATCCCAAAACTAGGGCTAGGGGGGATCAATCCAGCGTCATCTGAGAACCCATCTGTTATGTTTGAGGCAGAAATGCCCCCCGCTTTGGCTTCATGGTAGTGAACCAAGGCCAATCATCACCCCTTTTTCTGATGTCCCAGGTCCATCGCCAACGGGTGATCCTCAGCCGTCGCCATGAACAGGTGCTTAAAGCCACCGTTCAGCATTACATCGCCACTGCGGAGCCAGTGGGCTCAAAGGCGATCGCCCAGGGCTATGACTTTAGCGTCGGCCCGGCGACCATTCGCAATGCCATGGGCTGGCTAGAGAAAGAAGGCCTGCTGTATCAACCCCATATCTCTGCTGGGCGCGTCCCCTCTGATTCGGGTTATCGAACCTATGTGGACCGTCTTATTGTTTCGCCCCTGCCGCCCCAATCCCAACGCATTAGCGAGACCCTGAGCCAGGGGCTGAGTCAAGGCCAAACCTACGGCAATTGGAGTACCGAAGCGTTGTTGCGCCGCACGTCCCAAATTCTCTCCACGGTGAGTGGCTACATCGCCCTGGTAACGCTGCCCCAACATGGAGGTGCGCGGCCCAAGCATTTTCAACTGGTACCCATGGAAGCAGGGCGCGCCATGCTAGTGGTGGTGACCGATAACTACCAAACCCATTCCATGGTATTTGATGTACCGGGCTGGGATGATGAAAACCAGACCCCCGAGCTGGAAGACCGCATTCGGCGGGAGCTGGAGGCTATTTCTAATTTCCTTAACCATCAACTGCGTTCCCAGCCTTTTAGTCAGTTGCACAGTTTGGATTGGCAAGAGCTGGGGGAGTCCTGTGAGCGCTATGGCGAGAAGATTTGCTCTATCTTGATTGCCCTGGCCGATAGCCATCGGGTACCTCACCTCACCCAAATTTTGATCAGTGGTATCTCAGAAATTTTGCAACAGCCTGAATTTAATGAATTGGCTCAATTGCAAACGGTGATTCACTTGCTAGAAGATGAGCAAGAGCTACTGTGGCCGGTGATTTTTGAGAGTAGCAATAACGGGCTATCGGAGCAGCAAGAGCGGGTTTCGGTGCGCATTGGGGCTGAGAATCCGCTGGAGCCCATGCAGGCCTGTACGTTGATTTCTGCTCTGTATCACTGCGGTGATGAGCCCGTGGGGAGTGTGGGCTTGCTGGGGCCGACCCGGATGGATTATGGCCGGGCGATCGCTTCAGTTGAAGCCACCGCAGATTACCTTTCTGATGCCCTGCGATGAGGTCTTTTGAGCCAGCTTTTCAGGGCTCGGAAGCTTCTAGTGGGTTGAATATTTCAAGGATTTGATGGGACTCCCTCAAATGCAAATTTTGGGTTAGATCCAGGGAGGTTCGGAACTTCTCAGGCGCGATCGCTATCTTGAAACCTATAGGTAAGCGCTGAGACGCTTTCAGTCATTGGTGTATCTCGGCTTGGTTGTTGCTAAGGATAGATGTCATGAATCTTTCTAAAATTCGTTGGGGTGCCTTTGCTTCGGTTGCCCTTGCTGTCCCTCTCATGGGTCAGGTTGCCCTGGCCCAGAGCCAGCAGATCTGTATTGTTGAACCAAATAGCTCAAAGGTGGTTTGCGGTC
The DNA here is from genome assembly GCA_938021205.1 of uncultured Pseudanabaenaceae cyanobacterium. GTDB lineage: Bacteria > Cyanobacteriota > Cyanobacteriia > PCC-9006 > JAAUQQ01 > JAAUQQ01. Next base: position 12,741 of record CALIGI010000168.1, on the reverse strand, counting down.
GCGTGGCGACCAATCGTGAGATTTCCAATGCAAGGGGGCGTCATGGTCATCTCGGTTCTGGTAGCTCTCGCCATGGCGGCCATTCCCGTCATGATGGTGGTCTCTCTCGCAATGGCGATCGTCGCTATGAGACTGCCTCTAACCGCCGTGATTGGTCCGATGTTTACGATGAATTAGACGATATTTACAAGGAAGTTCTAGGTCGCAACATTGGCCGGAATGGCTTGCGTACTTATGTGCGTCGCCTTGAGCAGGGTTGGAGCCTTGCCAGGATTCGGCAGGATGTCGCCGAAAGTAATGAAGCGGAGACCGCATTGGATCAGCTTTATCGGAGAATTTTGGGCCGGGGCGTTGATCCTGCTGGTTCCAAAACTTATCGCCACAAGCTTGCCCGTGGGTCTTCTCTGCGAGATGTCGCTCGGGACTTACAAAAGAGCGATGAAGCTCGGGGTCGGTAAGGAATTGCTGGATAATGTGTAATTTATTGCATGCTTTGTCAGGGTGGCATGACTTAGGGCTGGGGGATGTCAGCAGCTTGTAGGGTAGGGGCTTGAACCCCTGCTCACTCGCGGTTATTGCAATACACTGTTAGTAATCTGAGCTCGACAAAGTCAAAGCTGCCCTCACCCCTAGCTTCTCTTTCTAGGGAGAGGAGAAATCCAAAGCTCTGAAAAAGCATCGTTTTACGTTCGGTGCTCCTTATTCCTAAGTAGAGAAGGGGCATCGAGGATGAGGTTAGCTTCCAAGCTGTCGAACTGAGATTGTTAATCGTGATCGCCTGAGCCGAAAAGAATTGATGGAACCAGCCGTTGCAAGACTCCTTGCGGATCTCAAAGACGATGACGAAGTTATTCGCGATCGCGCCACAGCTGATCTTTGGCATCGCTGGTTTCATGAGAAAGGCGTTGTGGGCTTGGATATCTTGCAGCATGCCCAGCATTTGGTCGATGCTGAAGAATTTGATGTGGCAGAAACGATTCTGTCGGACCTAATCGCAGACTTGCCAGACTTTGCTGAGGCCTGGAATCGCCGGGCGACGCTGCGCTATATGCAGAACCACTATCGCAAATCGCTTTACGATTGCCGGGTGGCGGTCCGCTTGGTGCCTTATCACTTTGGAGCGCTCCATGGCATGGGCCTCTGCCATGCTGCTTTAGGGGATTTTCGTGAGGCCATCCTTGCTTTCAACCAAGCGTTGGAGATTCAGCCCCATGCCCAGATCAACCGTGTGTTGATGCTGGAATGCACGGCAAGATTGTCATAAGCAGCATCAGACGACCATCTCATACAGGCACAAAGCATTGGGCGTAACAGAGCAGATTTTGTCCCAGATTCCCGGTAATCCTTGGGCTGGATTGCAGCGAGCTGATGAGTTATGGACCGCTATCCGAGCAGGAAAACGACCGATTCCTGATGGGGTTAAGACAGCAGTAACCGCTCTCGATGGGGTCGATTGGGATGTGGTAATTGCGGGGGCGACCCTGGGCGTGGTGCTTGGTACCGCTTTGGCCCAGCGGGGCTGGCGAGTTGTGTTGCTAGAGCGGGGAGAATTGCGGGGGCGGGAGCAGGAGTGGAATATTTCCCGTAAGGAGCTTCAGGTTTTAGTGCGGCTGGGGCTGTTGACGGAGGCGGAATTGGAAGGGGCGATCGCCAGCCAGTACAACCCCGCCCGCGTTGCCTTCCATGAAGGCGTTGAGCTGTGGGTGGAAGATGTCCTCAACATTGGTGTGGATCCGGTGACTTTGCTGGACCAGTTGAAAACCAAGTTTCTGGTTGCAGGGGGAAGGCTCCTTGAACAGACGGCTTTTGAAGGCGTGACGGTTCAGACCAATGGCGTGAGCATTCATGCGGGTGGACAAGTCCTCACGAGCCGGTTGTTGCTGGACATGATGGGCCACTTTTCACCCATTGCCGCCCAAGCTCGAAACGGAGCCCAGCCCGACGGTATTTGTCTGGTTGTGGGTACCTGCGCTGATGGCTTTACTGCAAATAATCCCAAGGCCAATGACAGCGGCGATCTCATGGCCTCGTTCACGCCAATTCGTAACCAGTGCCAATATTTTTGGGAGGCTTTTCCGGCAAAGGATGGCCGTACGACCTATCTGTTCACCTATATCGATGCCGCAGCAGGACGGCAAAGCCTTGAAACCTTGTTTGATGACTACTTCGAGCTATTGCCGGAGTACCAAGATATTGAGTTGGAGCAACTGGACTTTAAGCGCGCGCTGTTTGGCGTTTTGCCTTGCTATCGCAAGAGTCCGCTTAAGCCGGGCTGGGATCGAATTCTGCAAGTGGGGGATAGCAGCGGGACCCAGTCTCCCCTGAGCTTTGGCGGTTTTGGAGCATTGCTGCGGCATCTTTCGCGGTTGGTTGATGGGCTGGACGAAGCTCTAACCGTGGACTGCTTGGACCAGAAGTCGCTAGGCTTGATCAACGGCTATCAACCCACTATTGCCGTGACCTGGTTGTTTCAGCGGGCGATGCGCGTGGGCCTGGAGCAAAAGCTAGGACCCAATCAAGTCAATGAAATGCTGTCGGCGGTGTTCCGAGTCATGGAAGCTTCTGGCGAGAAAACCCTCAAGCCCTTCCTCCAGGATGTGGTTCAGTTTCCGGCCCTGGCCAGCACCATGCTTAAGACAGGTATTGCTGCACCTCTGACAGTGGCGAAGGTTTTGCCCCAAGTGGGTCTCCCCGCTCTGCTGCGCTGGACGGGACATTATGCTGGGTTGGGTGCCTATAGCTTGCTGAGCCTAATCAGCCGGGGTGGGGCTGATGTAGAGCTGAAGTTTTCTCCCAAGACGCTGTTTTATCTCCATCGCTGGAAGGAATTGCTGGAGTACGGCGCGGGGATGGACTACGACGAGTAGGGATTGAGTGGGCTCGAGCGGTAGGATGGATGACGCTGACCCGGTTGAGTTTGACCTGGTCCAACGCGATAGAAGTGATTAAATCTCCTGCCCAGCGGCGCTTACAAGCCGAGGTTGATTGCCTCGATGACCAGATTGACCTCGCCAAGGCTGCCCTCTGGATTGCCCAGGATGAATATCCAGATCTCGATCCAGCCGCCTCGCTTCAACAGCTAGATGCCATGGCCGATGAGCTGTGCGATCGCCTCCCCGCTGAGCAATATCCCCTTAAGGTGATCCAGACGATCAATCAATATCTGTTTGAGGAATTGGGCTTTAGCGGCAATCAAACGGACTACTACGATCCACGCAATAGTTTTCTCAATGATGTGCTGGAGCGGCGTACCGGGATTCCCCTGACGCTATCCATGATTTATTTGGCTCTCGCTGAGCGATTGGATTTTCCCATGGTGGGGGTGGGGATGCCGGGTCATTTCATTATTCGCCCTAGGGTGACGGACATGGAGATCTATGTCGATCCGTTCCATCAGGGCGAAGTGCTATTTAAGGAAGACTGTGAACGTCGGTTGGAGCAGGTCTATCAGCGATCGGTTTCCCTTACACCGGAGATGCTACCCGAGGTGACTCCCCGCCAATGTCTGGTGCGAATGCTGATGAACCTGAAGATGATTTACTTGAAAAAATCTTATTTTGGCAAGGCTCTCAGTAGTATCAATGCGCTGTTGGTGCTTATGCCAGGGACTCCGGGAGAATTACGCGATCGCGGCTTGGTGCTCTATGAATTGGAGCGTTGGCAGGAGGCGAGGGAAAGCCTCGCTCAGTATTTAGCCCTGGCACCGGAGGCCAGTGACCAAGCGGTGATTCAACAGCTATTGGACTATCTGGAGCAGGCAATCTAACGCTGCTGGAAAGGTGGCAATAGTCTAAGTCGGAAATGTAAGGGGCTGATTCTTCATCTGAACCAGCGCTGATACTTGAATCAGCAGGACGCAGACGAGATAGGGCTCACAGTCGTTCCGCGACTTGCTTGAGGCGTTGGAGCTGAGCGGCCATGTCTCGCTGGGTCCAGGTTTTGGCAAAGGTTTCAAAACCGAACTTAATCAATGGATTGGGAGCGGAGAATTCAAAGCGATTGAGTAAGGTGGTGCCGTTGTTCTCTGGAATACATTCCCAGCGATCGCGCCCTTGAAAAAAACCTTCAAACTCCCAGACCACTAATCCTGGAGCTTTTTCTACGACTGTGCTGATCAGGCTGGGCTGAAGCAGCGGAATCTGGATGATAAAACGCATTTTGCTGCCCTGGGTTACCTGCCAGTCCCCAATGGGCTCACAGCATAAAGCGGGATTGAGCCATTGGTGCATGAGCATTTGCTCTGTAAAACAGCGTTCTACGGTGGTTGCGTTGGCTGCAATCCACTGTTGATTTTCGATACATTCGAGGGAGGTCATGGTGGAAGCTGAGATAGGAGAGGCGATGGCTTTGCTATAGGGGGAAGACGAGTAAAGTGATTTCGGCAGATTCGCGATCTATTGGGCTATTTTAGGGCCATCATCTGGGAAATGCAGAGCAAAATATGTTTCATATGACTCAGTATTAATGGCGAGATTGACAGGGCTCGGCTGCGAATTTCTACTTAAGCTATTTGTCGCAAGTGGCATTTTTATTTTACGAAAGCTATTAAGTTTGACCTACAAAAGGTGTTGATTTGTTTGTCAAAAAGACTTTGCAGGCCGCTCCACCTTGGGGAGATAAGGTTTTAAAGTTGCAATGGTTAAATTGTTGTACTTGTTATCTTCTTTCCGGTAAAAACTCCGATAAGATGTCCAAGAACATACTGAGTGAGTCCTCACCGTCGCGCTAGGACGCCTGGGACAGTAAGTCTCTGGTTGGTGCGTCTGAGCATTACTCATTATCTAATTGCTGAACTGCTTTCAATTATGAGCAAGCTGCATTTGGGAACAAGTGGAAAGCTGATTTTTAGCTTGAAATTTGTGAGTGAGTTCTAACCCATTCAAATGGCTAGGTCTGGTTCTGGCTCTTTTAGAGTTGTAACGGCTGAGACCTAATTGTTTGGGGTGAGTGATTTCATCGAAATTTGTTTTGTAGTCCTCTAAGCCCGGTGATGACTTTTATGTATGACGCTCTGTTCGCGTCTACCGCGCTTGTGCATCCTGCCGACCTTCTGTCTGCCTCCAGCGCAGCAACAGTGGTCGCGGCGGGTAGCCTGGGTGGCCTAGACGTTAATAACCTTGTCCCCATTCTCACTAAGTTGGTTGGTGCTTTAGCCATCCTGGTGATTGGCTACATCGTTGCTCTAATTGCTAAGTCTGTTGTTAAGGGGCTCTTGAAAAAGACCAGCCTTGATAACCGTGTTGTGAGCATGATGGGCGGTGGTAGTTCCCAATCTTTCTCGGTTGAGTCCGGTTTTGCAACGGCAGTATTCTGGATCATCATGCTGTTTGCGCTGATTGCAGCGCTGGAAGCTTTTGGTCTGGATCAGGTTTCTGGTCCGTTGCGTGGTTTCTTGGACCAAATCACGATCTTTGCTCCTCGTCTGCTCTCGGCAGGTTTGTTGGCGGGCGTGGCTTGGTTGTTGGCGATGGTGGTTAAGTCCATCTTTGGCAAGGGCATGAAGAACTTCGGCCTGAGCGATAGGCTCTCCTCCATTAGTGGAGATCCTGATGCTGCTGCTGAAGCTGAAAGCCTTAATGACACCTTGGCTGACCTGCTGTACTGGTTGGTGTGGCTGCTGTTCCTGCCCGCCATCCTGGGTGTGTTGGGTCTGACCGGTTTGCTTGGCCCCATTCAAGGTTTGCTGGATAGCTTCCTGGCTGCTGTGCCTCGGATTTTCCAAGCTGCGGCCTATGGCTTTGTGTTCTACATTGCCGCCAAGATTGTCAGTGCCATTGTGAGCAACTTTGCTGCTGCTGCGGGTGCTGATCGCTTGGGTGCTCAGATTGGTATGACTGGTGGCCAGTCTCTGTCGAAGATTGCTGGCACGCTGGTTTCTGCTTTCATCCTTTTGTTTGGTGTGACGACTGTTCTGACCACGCTGCAGATTGAGCCGATTACGGCTTCTGTCCTGCCCATGTTGGGTCAGATCACGACCTCTATTCCTTTGGTTCTGACTTCTGGAATCATCTTGACCGTTGCGTTTTTCATCGGTCGTTTTGTCTCCAACTTGGTGACTCAGGTTCTGAGTAGTGTTGGTTTTGATAATGTTGTGTCGATGTTGGGTTTCCCTGAGATTGGTGGTGGTTCTGCTTCCGCAGCGACCCCTTCCGATTTGGGTACCACTCCTGCGGTTGAGTCTAAGGCTCAGACGCCTTCTTCCATTGCTGGCACGATTGTCTTTGTTGGCATCATGCTGGTTGCGGCCATGGAGGCGGTTAACGCGCTTGGCTTTGACACGCTCACGGGTCTGATGACGGGGGTTGTGGAAATTGCTGCTGGCGTTCTAACGGGCGCTGTGGTGATGGGCATTGGCATCTACATTGGCAACTTGGTGTTTAACATCATCAGTTCCATGGGTATGAAGTCTGCGAAGACTTTGGCTCAAGCGGCTCGCATTGCGATTCTGGTTCTGGTGGGTGCGATGGCGTTGTCTTTGATTGGCATGCCTCAGGACATCATTAACTTGGCCTTTGGCCTGACGATGGGCGGCATTGCTGTGGCGATCGCTCTGGCGTTTGGCTTGGGTGGCCGTGAGGCTGCGGGTGAGAAGTTGCGTGAGTGGTTGGCTTCTCTCTAAGAGGTCTTCGCTGGCGCGAGTTTCTAGCTCGTTAGTTTAAAAGGAGGGGGGGAGCTTCGGCTCTGCCTCTCCTTTTTGGGTTTAAAGCTTGGTGAGAAGAGGCAAGCGGTAAATCCGTGGGGAACTCTCTCCCAAAAAAATAACGGGGCCAGCCGTAGAAGGGAGGCTTGCGCTTTTATGAGTAAGGGTTAGGGAACGAGGTTCTTGCCTTTTAGGGACTCCCTAGGAGTAAAGCATCCGAAGTAAGACAGTTCTATGAACAGCTCTGCATTCACCCCTTGCTAGTTGGGCTCCGTCTGGCTGCTGTGAGCTAAAGTTCACAGCTCAAAGCTCAAGTCCGTTAGAACGGACTGCACAGCCCTAAGCTCTTGGATTTCAGCCCACTTGAGTGGGCTTTCGCTCTTCGTCTGGGGATTTTCCCCAGGCGTTCCGGGGAGGTATTCCTAGCGCTATCAGACTAAGGTTGGGATGTCTTATTTCTGGGACTTCCCTTATTGCCGCGTTGTCCTCACAATCCTCAATCCTTCCCAAATCACCGCTTCATCATTATTCCGACGGTCATCCTTCAGGGCCATGAATAGATAAAATCGCAGCGCATCTTCGCTGTAGGTCTGATACTGGCTGCTCAAGAATTCGCAGTCCTGGCGAATGATGGCGTTGCGCTTTAAGACACGGCGGCGTTTGGCGAGGTTGCTGTAGAGGCCGGAGAGGATTTGCCAGAAGGCGCTGGCGAGGAGAATTTCTGGGGCGGGGAGGAGTGGTGTGCGGGAGGCTTTGGGGCGTTGGCGACCTTGGCGATCTAGGGCCTGGCGGACTTTGCCCCTGCCGGTGTCGCTCCATTCCTGGGCGATGTGGAGCAGGAGGTCACGGTTGCTTTCGAGGTTGCGGCTGTTGTTGAAACTTGCGTCGCGGCTGAGACCGGTGCCGTCGCGTAGGCCGGTACTGAGGTCGAGGGTGATGATTTGGCTGATGGCACGATCGCGATCGTCCCAGTGCAAGGGATCTTGGCTCAGGTTAAAGGCTTGGTTGATTAGGCCGCTGACCTGGGGGCCAAGGAGGGCTTGACTGAAGAGGAGGGCATGTTTGAGGATGGGGTCGAAGACGAAACCTGTGTCTCGCTTCATCAAACTGATGAGCTGATTGGCAATGATGGTTTGGGTTTGGGCTAGTGGTGAATCGGGTAAGGGCTGGATGACGAGGGGGCGATCGCCGGTCGCCATGCACCAGCAACTGATTTCCATCGGAGCGAGATCGCTTGGGCCGGGGCCGGGTTGTTCTGCTGAGGATGCTTCTGCTTTGAGTTTTGCCAGGCGTCGGGAGGGGCGATTGCTTTTGGGGAGCAGAACCAAGGGCGGCTCGATGGGATATTCTTCGACTTCTGCGCGCTGGGGGAGTCGGATGGTGATGGGGCCGGAGAAGACGGTGACGCCTGCTTCTTGGTAGAGGGAGCCGAGTTGGTTGAGGCGGGCGGTGAGCCAGCGACAGAAGGCGATCGCGTCGCTGGCTCGCAGTCCTGTGATTGGGATTAAAGCTGAACCTTTGGGAAAGTGGGGCTTGGCCCAATGGTCAGGCGGGCAGGCATCGCCGTCGCGCCGTTGTTCGTTTAAGAAGAGCTGGTATTCAGCGCAGGAGATGTAGGTGAGGTCGATGTCAGTGGTTTCGTTGAGGCGCAGGAGGCGTTTAAGGCGGCGCTCTAGCTTGACTTCGGCAGCTAGTTCGAAGATGGCGGGATCTTTGGATTCGAGGCCATCGTCGAGGCGATCGCCTAACTCTTCTTTGACATCCCCATCTACGCTCAAGCCTTCTTCCAGGCAGTCGTAGGCCAGGGAGAGAGCATTGACACTGCCCTTTTGTAGGGCATGCCAAATCAAGGCACTGGTGTCGTTTTCGGCCGCGTAGAGGCGGATGGTTTCTTCCCACCAGGGATCTTCGATGGCGCGGGTGAGCAGGTATTCCCGCTGGAGCTGTTTGATTTGTTGTGCCGCCAAGTATTCTTGCAGGCTCTTGTGGGCAAATTCGTAAACGCCGGGGTGGCGTTCAACGAGGAGGCCGCTGTTGACTTCGATTTGCTGGAAGAAGTTCTCGGCGGCGATTCCTCCGGAAGCTTGCGAAGCAATTGCTTCATTCCCACCGGCCATGCGGTCCAGCTCTTTTTGAATTAACACCTTGCCCGCAAAGGTCTTGAAGGTGCGACTGCGGCGGCTCATCAGCTTGAGGGCTAGAGTTTGGAGAATCTGGCGCTTTTGGATAGTTGTGAGTACATCTGGGATGCCTTTGACATCCTGGCGACGACCCAGGAGCACATCGCAAATCTCCGCATAGAGTTCCACTCGCCGACCGGGCAGGGCACCGCGAAAGCAGTGGACTGTGGCAATCATGCTGAGCAGCAGGGGGTTGAGTGCCATGGCCGCCAGGGCGGGCGTTTTACTGATGCGGTCCATTAAGTCGTCGCTCTGGAACTGGGCGCGCCGCTTGACGCCGCGATCGCGTTGACCTAAGTGCCGCACGGTCTCGTTTTGTAGATACCAGTTGTTAATGAAGCGTTGCATTTGTCCCAGGTCAAAGGGGCGCACTTCCAAGGTGGTGATCCCTTCTAAAGGTGCATCGCGATAACCCGAGGGGCGGCTGGTGAGGATAAAGGGTGCTTGGCGGTAGCGGCGCATTTGTTGATCTACCCAGCGGCTGACTTGTTTGCGGTGGCGCACGTCGGCAACTTCATCCAGGCCATCGAGCAGGACAAGCGCTTTGCCTCCCCGCAGTTGCTCAGCAAACCAACCTGGAGGAGGCTTGAGATCCTCTAGATTGGCTTGACGTTCTAGAAGGGCTAGCAGGTCGGGTGGCTCATCGGTAATGAGTTGGCTACGCACCTCTCGTAGGTAGAGCAGCATGGGGATGAGGTCGGGGGCATCGCGATCGCGTTTGCGCTGCTTTCCTCTGGCATAAATGAGCGTGAGATGTTCCAATAGCGTGGTTTTCCCCGAGCCTGGTGCACCGAGAATGACGAGGCGATCAAAGGCTGGCTGTTGCTTCAGTTCTGCTAGAAAGGCCCAGATTGTACTGCCGCTCTTGACTGGGCTCGCTTTACCCCGGCGTTCTAGGAGCTCGGGCTGTCGGATTAGCGCGGAGGAGATAAGGCTGAGGCTTTCGGGCCGCAGTTGTAGAGGCACGAAGACTTTTTCTAGATTGAGGGCGAAGGGGCCTTTATTCGTGAGGCCTTGGGTGCGGTAGTCGCGGTAGCGATAGATCAAGGCTTTGTTGTAGCGATCGCGGAAGTTGCCGCTCATCAACCACCAAAGCTTTTGTAGCCTTATTTCAAATTGGTCAAAGAGCCAGTCTCCAACGGAATCTGCTCGCTGATCCAAGCGTTCTTCGATGCGGGCCAGCACCCGCTGGGTGAACTTGCGTCCCAGGGTAAGCAGCGTTACGCCACCCGTTGCAATACCCGAGGCCAGAGCCTCAGTCCATTGGCCTTGAATGAGAAAATGCACCGTTACGCCTAAGCCCGTCGCTGGTAGGCTTACGTTGAGAATTGCGCCAATGCCATTTTTTAGCCGTTGCATTACAGGGACGTGCGGTTGCTAACTTGCCAACTTTAGCGCTCCATTGGTATTCATGGCGACGGTTCTCCCTGCTGCGCGTAGACGGTGATGACCCCCGGGGGGCACCTCTCTAGACCGATCCTGGTGAGGGCTCATGCTGCCGAGCAAAACTTCTCGATACAGCGCACAAAGATTTCAACGCCCATGCCTAGCGCCGTTTCGTCGAAGTCGAAGCGGGGATGGTGGTGGGGATAGCTCAGGCCCTTGTTGAGGTTGGCGGAGCCGAGGAAGAAGTAGCAGCCGGGCACTTCCTGGAGGAAGAAGGACATGTCTTCACCGCCCATGGTTTGGCAGTCTGGCACGACGCCCGCTGGGGTTTCCAGCACCTGCTCGGCGACGGAGCGGACGAGGTCTGCCATGTCGGGATTGTTGACGGTTGGGGGGTAGAGGCTCCAGTAGTTGAGGCTGTAGGTTGCGCCTTGCATGTCGCAGCAGCCCTTGATGATGGCTTCGATGCGATCGCGAATCACGCCCTCATATTTTCGATCAAAATACCGTGTCGTCCCCGTAAACGTGGCCTTGTTGGCAATCACATTGTGGGCGCTGCCTGCGTGGAGCGACCCCACAGTGACCACCGCAGAATCAATCGGATCCACGTTGCGAGCCACAATGGTTTGCAGGGCTGTGACGATTTGCGATGCCACGAGAATCGAGTCCACAGTCTGATGGGGCATGGCTCCGTGGCCGCCCTTGCCCTTGATGATGCAGTCGAACAGTTCCACGGCGGCCATGAGCGGGCCGCTGCGCACGCCGACGGTGCCGAGGGGGAGGTTATTCCAGAGGTGGAGGCCGATGATGGCATCGACGTCGGGATTTTTGAGCACGCCCGCTTCTACCATGGGCTTGGCACCACCGGGGCCTTCTTCGGCGGGTTGGAAGATGATTTTGACGCGGCCTGGAAAGTCGTTCTGCTGGGAGAGGTAGCGGGAGAGACCGAGGGCGATCGCGGTATGGCCATCATGGCCACAGGCATGCATTTTGCCGTCATGCTTGGAGCGGTAGGGCACCTCGTTTTGCTCCTGGACGGGCAGGGCATCGATGTCGGCGCGGATGGCGAGGGTGGGGCCGGGGCCACTGCCTTCGATCAGGGCAACGATGCCGGTTTTGGCAATGCCGGTTTCGTGGTCGATGCCCCAGGCGGTGAGCTTTTCGGCGATGAAGCTAGCCGTTTTCTCTTCTTTGAAGCCTAGCTCGGGGTATTGGTGCAGGTGGCGACGCCATTCCACGATGTCGCTCTGCATGGCTTGGATGGCAGGGCGGATGCGGGAGGTTTGCAGGGTGAGGGGTGCCGAAACCATGGCTGGGATGCTCTGAGGTGCAGGCTAGAACTTCACCGAAGTGCAGTCTAGAGCTTCACTGTAGCAGTTTCGTTTAGATGAGGTGGGTGATCAAGATGGCTATGATGAATGCTTTATTTCTTTGATGGCCGGAGAACGAATAAAGTCATTGCCTAGAGACTCAAAGGTCGTCGGCGGTATGGCTGTAAATAGTCATGGAAAACCAAAAGAGATGGAAGCAACCGATCACAGCAAATGCTCCCCATCCGTCCATGCTCGTTTCAACACCAAAGCCTTTCCAGAAGTTGCTAGGCCAATCAAGCGCAAACAAGGGACCGGCAAAAAAGTACATCCAGGGACCAACAATTGTAGGAAGGGTTATTAAACCGGGGCCAAGCCAAAAGCCTAATGCTATCCACTGCCTGGCTCGAATTCTGCTTCGAGTCGTGTAGATCAGAAGTGGGATTATTTGAACGATTAGCAGTTTTACAGCGGTTAGCCAGGTCTTGAGGCCGAGCGCGAACAGGTCTTGTTGCTGAAGATATTGCTGAAGAATGTGAAAAGGGATGTATTTCCCGTTGTGTTGTCCGCTTTGAAAGCCGCTGGTGACAAGTTCTGTCACCAACTGATCTGTTAAAAGAATTGTGGCCTGATAGGCGGACACTAATCCCAGAATGGTGAAAAGAAGATAAGTACGAGCTTTACGACTTGAAAAATAGCGCATTGGATTACTGGCTGCTATTCAGTAGTCTTCCCGCTTTTTGTGCCAGCTACAGCTCCGGCTCTACGCCAAAGGCTCGCAGCTGAGCCACCAACCGTTCCGTCTTTTCTCGTTCTACGTTTACGGATTATGAAGCGACCGCCCCCGGCTCTCATCACTCAGGCTAACCAGTGATATCGTTGCTATCATTTTGGTGTTGCTGACCCGTTTCATAGCGCTGGAGTCAAAGCCATGGCCAATCTTATCGTTCGCAATATCGACGAAGCGATCGTCCAAGCCCTCAAACAGCGGGCCAGCCGTAACGGCCTCAGCGCTGAGGCAGAACACCGCGAGATTTTGGCGAAAGTGCTCCTGCATCCTCCCCAAAAGTCTTTAGCAGAAGTGCTGCTTTCAATCCCAGCCGTGGGCGAGGACGAGGATTTTGAACGAGTTGAAGAAAATGTCACCCGTGATGTTTTCCTCTAATGGCTTCAAACTTATCTGATGCCCAGTATCTGCTGGATACCAATGTCATCAGCGAGCTAC
>CALIGI010000167.1 GCA_938021205.1 uncultured Pseudanabaenaceae cyanobacterium | reverse complement strand
AGCAGCAGATTGCTTATCAGTATCTGGATGGCAGTACTTCTGCCAAGCAGCGCAAACAGCGAGTCAATGCCTTTCAGGCAGGGGAGGGGGATGTTTTCTTAATCAGTCTCAAGGCGGGGGGCACCGGTCTCAACCTCACCGCTGCGGATTACGTCATCCACATGGACCCCTGGTGGAATCCAGCGGTGGAGGATCAAGCTTCGGACCGGGCTCATCGCATTGGACAACAGCGTCCGGTGACGATTTATCGGTTGGTGGCTCAGGGCACGATTGAAGAAAAGATTGTGGAGCTACATCGTCACAAGCGAGACCTCGCAGATAGTCTTTTGGAGGGGACGGATTCGAGTGGGAAGCTCTCTGCGGAGGAGCTGTTGAGGCTGATTCGAGAAGACTGAGGTTGGTCTCATACCGTCGGACCATAAAGCAGCAAGCAAGCAGTCTTCGAGACTGCTGGACCTGTTGAGCATGGCATCGTGACGTCACGGTTGTACTCAGTTGTCACCGGGTCTAATACCCACTAACTAATGGGCAAAAGTTAGTCACCTTCTTTGCAACCATAAAATAGCTAGATGCACCCTTGAAAATTTCTTCAGTCTCAATGAACTGCAACCTTTCATCATCCATCAGATCGTCCAAGTCTGCACTCTTAAGTTGTCGAATGGGGACCGGGATAACCCCTACCTTTAACAATGCTCTGACCAGCAGAATTTGCAGTGAAACCAAGGCTGACTTTTTGCCGCCCAAGCAAGGTGTTACAGAAATAAACAACCCGCCAGGCTTCAGCAGTTCAACCGTTCTTTGCAGAACACTTTCCGGATTAGGCACTGTGTGCAGCATGTTGAGTGCTAACACTACATCGAATGAACCATTCTCGAACTCTTCATCGAAGATGTCAGCTTGTTCGAAATCAACGTTGACGACGCCACCTGTTGCGGCCTTCCCCTTTGCAATTTCGATCATCCCGGTTGAAATATCAATCGCGCGCACGCTCTTGACCAAGCCGGAGATCTCGCAGGCCATCGTGCCTGTTCCACATCCGTAGTCCAACACAATGTCGGTATCCTTCAGATATCTTTTCGTGTTTTCGCGGCTGCGACTATGAATGAACTCAAATTTCTCTTCTGTGTTGTCATAATTGCTAGCGGATTGATCCCAAAACTTTTCCGATTTTCTCATTCTGTCTTTCCTGTATTTTTAACGTGATCGCGCAGTGCTTCTTCGCAATCGTGAGGGCGGCATCAATGCCTTACTGTGCCTTTTACTTGCTTAGCCGCCCTTTGTTACGGGGCCCGGTTTGACAGTCACAATCAGTAGCAACAAAGCCACCCCCCCCCCAGACCAGCGGCAAGCCAAAATGGTGCCCCGGAGTGCCAACTCGAAACAAGAGCTAATGGGCAGCGTAGAATAGTCCCATACGTCTAATTTCTTTGACTGATCACGCACTGTCATTTTGATCACGGGCTGTCGTCTGACACTGATATCGCCCAGCACCTGTATTCGATGAGTCTCATAATGAGCCTTTGTAGTCTCTCTCAAATGTCACTTATCACGCCAACTGACTGTCATGTCAACGTTATGCCCTTGACATTTGATATTGAACAGTAGAGCGTTGCAATTACAACGATTTCAGGAGCCTCTTCTGGCTCTCACCAAAACCTGACAAGAGCCCAAAGATATCGTTGGCTGACACTCGGGAAATGATTCATTGATATCTCTGGCTCTAAACTCACTCAGGCTAGATCATCTTTTATTTGGAAGTCCCTAAAGTGTGTAAGACCTCATAATTTCCAGAATTCACAACAGCTTGAGATTGCGCTTGAACCGCAAGTGTTTCTGAGAGTACTTAGTTCGCTCCTGCAGATAGAAGTTGAGGAAGAAAGCCAGAGAGCGATCGCCAAAAAAGTGAGTTCGATACCGTCCCATTCCGAGAAATCCCTGTTGAGGCTTGAATAGCCGAGGATGAAATTTGTGCCGTGGCAGATGGTTTTTACCCTGGAGAATTGCCTTGAAGACATAGGGTATCCAAGCTGTTTGTATAAGTTGCTGGGCGAGCTGTTGGGCACCTAATGCAACATCTGCTGCTGTACTGGGTGCATTAAGTTGGTCCAAGCTTTGGTATATCCCTTCAGCCAACTCATCAAATTCCGCAAAGCCACCACCCACCTGCTTCAAGGCTTGCAACTGCTGATGATAGTCTTGCTGGTTTGCGGAGAGCGCTCGAATACTCATCAGCTTAACCAGCTCTAGATAAGCACCTGTGAGCCAAAGGACCGAGAAGGCAGACCATAGCTGATAGTTGGAGAATGATTGGTAAGCATGGGCAACGAGGCGGTCATTTGCCTGAATGTAGGCCTGAGTGACGCGTTCGAGGGGGTGGAAAAAAGTGGCAGAGTAGTCTCCCGTCGGCTGGGCTGCAAGCAGTAGATCGGCTAGGACGGCGGTGCAGGTGAGGGCGGTGTAAAGTCCTTTGGAAAAGAGCGGATCGACGAAACCAGCGGCTTGGCCGAGTAGACAGAAGCGCTCGCCCACCACTTGCTTTGCACCATATTGAATGCGCCCTGTGCGGGTCCAGCTATGCACTGCCTTTGCCTGCCGGAATTGGCTGGCGATACTGGGTAAGCGTTCAATAAATTGAAAGAACTCTGCCTCTGCGCATAGGTCGGGTTGAGCCGGATGCACCCTGGGGTCGAGCATCAGCCCCACACTGCACAGCGGGTTGGTTGATTTGGCATGATTGTTGAAGGGAATCACCCACAGCCACCCCCCTTCAAATACATGGTGTAGCGTGCCTTCTGAGAGCTTAAAGGGGATTTGATAGGATTCGCGGGGCAGGGTGACCTGATGGAAGCAGGGCACCCCAACCATGTGGGTAAAAATGGCTCGCGAGTGGGTCTGCAAATTGTGATGGCGCAGGTTAAATTGCTCGGCTAAGACGGAGCGAAAGCCACCGGCATCCACAACATAATCAGCTTGGAACTGTTGACCTTGGCAGATTTGTATCGTCACTCCCTCGTCATTAATTTCAACGGATTCAATGGGAGTATTTTGTAAGACCTTCGCTCCGTAGCGGATTGCTACAGTCATCAGAAAGTAATCAGTGTCTTGCCGATAGAGATGTAGCTCGTGGCCGTGGGGTTGCTTGGGAATAACGGCCTGTAAGATGTGCTGGCTGTCGAAGACTTGGCCTTCGCTATGGTGCGCGTAACTGAAGTGGCGCTTAATACCGTGGGAGGAGCCGATCTGGTTGAAGTAATTTTCGGAGCTGAAGAAGGCTAATTCGGGGACGTCGTAGTTTTCGGCCAGTGCTCGCATCATTTCAGAGGTTTCTAAAATCATTGATTCACCGATGGTAAACTTGGGGTGACTCCCGGCTTCAAATAAAATTACCTTGAGCCCCTGACGAGCCAGAATGGCACCTAAAGTTGAGCCTGCAATTCCAGAACCAATAATGGCTACGTCAAATCGAGCAGGTGTCGCGTGTGGATGAAAATGACGGTTGTTCATGGCTGAGATTCTCTGTGTCTTTGTTCTCTGTGGCGTTCTCAGTTTCTTGAGAGGATGAAACGCGTCTGAGTGAAATGAGTGGTAAGCCTAAATCACGAATTTTTGCCAGCAGTCCGTGTAGGGCAGATTGATCGGCAACAGGGCCGCTCAAGCAGGTATTGCCAGTGTCTTCTAGGGAAATCGTGAGGCCATCAAACCAGTCTGACCATCGGGTATCGAGGTGTCCTTGGAGGCGAATCTCATAAGGGGCAGACGGGTCGTATTGCATGACTCAGGTCTCCTGGTGGGTTGTATAGTGCTTGGATACAGGGCTCCGCCAACGCCATGCCGACAAAATAACGCATGACAGTGCGGCGATTTCAACGATGAGATGGAAGGTATCGTCTAAATCAGTGGTGCCACTCATGATGGCGATTAGGATATAAATTGCAGCAGCAACAATATTGGCCCAACGATTCATGTGGTAGGGCAATATTCTGGAGAGAAGGACCATGGCGATGGGAACCTCGATCATGATGCCGCCGACCAGCAGCATGTGTTCTTGGATAAGATTTCCGTTTAAGGTCCCGGTCATAATCTCTTCGATGAATCCAGGCTCAACAAATTCATGAATATCCCGAAAGATGATGTTGAGTAGGAAGACGAGCCACAGGGCGGATAGTTTTGCCTTCGTCTCGATGGTGTTCGCCTGCTTTTGCAAGTTCATGGTTGTGCTCCTTCGTCCGAATGTTTGAACAGTTCAAACGTACAAACGGAGGTGGGGAGCTGTAGTCATCAAATCTGGGGATTTGATGTGGGGATAGAGTCAGGGCTATGCGACGACACTTGAACAGCAGAATAGACTTGAGGCGCATGAACCCAATATGCTCCCTACGGTCGCTCGCTATTCCTCCCCGTCATGAAGGACAGGGTTTCCCGCTATTGTGGTGCTCCAGTCCTAGAGTAATGGCTGTCTACCCTGACTTTTTCGCCACAATGAACAGTGCTTTTCCTTTACCTGACTGCCATTGGTAATCCAGCTCGAAGCCAGCTTGAGTAAGGCTATCCGTGAGTGCCTGGCTGGTAAAGATGCCAATAAAGGGCAGCAAACCCAGCCGCCCCCCCACTGGCCCAATCAGCCGAAAGAAGCTCATTCCGTCTCCAACACAGGCGGTACTGGTTACAAAAATGCCCCCCGGTTTGAGCATTTGGTAAACCTGAGAGATTGCCGCTTCCTTGTCTCTTAACAGGTGCAAAATGCTGAGCGCCAGCACTGCATCCAGGCTCTGATCTGGAATGTCGAGATCTTCAATCAAGGCTTGTTCAAAGGTCAGATTATGAATATCTTCAACCTCAGTTTTGCCCTGGGCGATCGCAATCATCTTCTCTGAAAAGTCAATGGCACGAATGTGCTTGACGTAGGGCGCATGCAAGATGGCTGTTGATCCCGTACCACAACCGATCTCCAACACTTCCATTTCAGGATGAAAGTAGTTGCGGGTGACCGCCAGTTTTTTCTGGTAAGCAGCTTCATCCGCGATCGGCTGCTCAGAATATTTCTCGGCAATCTTGTCCCAAAATTGAGTCGCTTGAACCATGATTTAAATCCTGGATGTAGTGGTTTGAGTGGGTGAGGTAGTGGAACACCTTCAAGCTACAAATGGATGTGGATAGGTGTAATCCCCAGATCTGGGGATTACGGGTGGGGACAGCTTGCTCGTGGAAAGATGCTAGAGAAAATTGAGCTCCTTTGCTCGCTTCACAGCAGCTCGACGATTGCTGACATTGAGCTTGCTGTAAATTCGCTTGGTATGAGTGCGCACAGTGCTCAGGGCAACGACCAGTTCACGGGCGATGTCAGGACCGGATAGCTCGGTGTTGAGCAGCCGCAGAACATCTAGCTCCCGCTCGCTAAGCGGATCGAGTAGCGGTTGCGATACAGCAGTGGAAGCAGTCATTGGAGCATTCTGATGCCTCTTACCCCAGGTTACTGATGCGATCTCAAGTTGGTGACTGTAAGTAGATGTAATGCCCTGGTTCATTGCTTCCTGCAACAGGTTCACCATTGGGCTGCCCTGTTCAGCAAAGATGCGAACATAGCCCTCGGGTTCAGCCAGATTAATGGCACGTTGTAGGGAAGAGATTGCATCAGTAATCTCTCCCTGGGCTTCATTCGCTAGAGCCAAAAACATTAGTATTTCAAGAATGCTACCTGTACGCTCCTGGGCTTCTGCTGCTGCCAACAGCCGATTCAAGAGTTCAATGGTCTGAGCAAGCACTTCCTCCTGAACGTCCCGCCGATACTGAGCAATCAAGACGCCAGCCAAGGTCAAGTGCTCATATTCGTGCAGGTAACTGAGCTGATCATTGACCGACAAACCGCACTCCTGTGACCAGCTCAGCGCTTCCGTGAATCGTCCCTGTTGTAACCACCACCGTACCTTGATGGCTTCTATGGGACTGACATTGGGAATGGGAGACCGCTGACGCAACCGTGCAGCCTCCTGAAGCAGCTCCAGCACTGCGTCGAAGTCTCCTCGGGCAGCTTGTAATTTTGCCTCAACTAACCACCAGAGATAGTTAGCTCCAGACACCGACCCCTGCTCCCGCAAGGCTTTCCCTTGCGAGAGCAGTTGATTGGCAGCTACTAAATCTCCCTGTTCATAGCGAATCTCACTTAAAGCCAAATACAAATCTGCTGTTCCTCGCAGAATTGGCTCAGACTGTTGTTCAACGAATTGAAGAGTTTGCTCGCAAGTTTTCGCCGATGCTTGTAGCCAGCCCTGAGCTATCCCTATCTTTGCAAGACCCAAAGTTGCACTGACCATAATCTGAATCGCGCCCAGCTTCTGAAAAATTATCCTTCCCTCGCTCAAGGACTGGTGTGCGTCTTTTAGCTCACCTTTTGTCCAGTAGGCCAGGCTGAGAAATGCTGCGGTCACGCCTCGTTCGCTATCCTCCTCGCTTGGCAATAAGGCCAAGGCCTGCTGGGCATAGGAGATCGCGCCGTCAATATCCCCCAGCGCTTGAGCGCAAAAGGCACGGGCATTGGCAATCGATGCAGGTAAAGACCGATATCGCTCGTTATTGCTCTCCTGCTTTCCCAACTGCGCTAAGCCCCGTTCAGCATCCTGTAACCGTGCTTCAACCGCTGCTTGCTGGCCAGTGTTCAACATCACCAGCGCGTAAGTCACACTCAGCACTGGTCTGGTCTGGATCAGCGAATCTGGGAGCCGATTTAGCCAGCCCAGCGCCGTCGTTTCCTGCTGACGATTGCGCATGACGGGCCAGGCTTGCTCGATCAGATCGGCTGCCCGTTCAAAGGTATGAGCAGCTAGGGCATGGTGAATGGCCTCAGTGATTGCTCCCTGTTGCTCATACCACTGACTGGCTCGGCCATGCTGAGCCAAGAGCTTTTCTGGCTGTTCTGCCCTGGCATGTGCCTGGAGCACATCGGCAAACAGGTGATGATAGCGATACCACTGACGCTTGTTGTCTAGCGGAATGATAAACAGATTACCCCGCTCTAAATTGACCAGCATGCTCTGGCTTTCAGTGGGGTCATCAACGATGTCACAAACGGCGCTGCAAAGGGGAGCGCTCAGGCGCTCTAGGATGGCAGTTTGGAGCAAGAAATGACGAACGCTATCGCTCTGACGCTGCAAGACTTCTTCGAGCAAATAGTCCACGATATAGCGATCATTACCGGAGAAGGCTTGAATAAAAACAGACAGATTATCCCGCCCCTGCATCGATAAAGCTGCCAGCTGCAATCCGGCAATCCAGCCCTCAGTTCGCTGTTCTAGGGCAGTCACATCCGAAACTGAGATATCCAATCCCATCACCTGGTTGAGAAAGGCTGTTGCTTCCTCCGAAGTAAACCGTAAGTCGCTCGCTCGCAGTTCGGTTAAGTGGCCACGAGCCCGCATCCGGGCCAGCGGCCAGGGGGGATCGCTGCGGCTGGCGACGACGAGATGCATCTGCGGTGGCCGGTGGCTGAGCAAGAAGTCAATGGCGCGATGAATCGATGGGGTTTCAATGACGTGATAATCATCGAGGACTAGGGCGAAAGGCTCCTCAACAGCGTTGATTTCATTGATTAGAGTGACTAAAACCGACTCAATTGGCGGGGGGTGGGGAGAGTGTAAAAGGGAAAGTGAGCGCTGTCCCAACTGAGCTTCCACCTTTTGCAGAGCAGCGATCAGGTAGGTCCAGAAAAAGGCAGCATCATTATCGCTGGGATCGAGAGACACCCAAGCAATCCGCCGTGTCGGAAGAGACGCGATCCATTCGGCCAGCAACGTTGTCTTACCAAAACCCGCTGGGGCTGAAACCAGCGTAAAAGCGCGCACCTGTTGGATGCGAGCAAGCAGTCTTGGACGTGAGACAAGGTCAGTCAACCACTGGGGGACATAGAGCTTTGTCTCTAGAAGAGGTAGGCCTGAAATCATCTTGTCTCAGTGATTCGGCTGCAAAAGTATTATGGCTCATTGCATTCACTGTGAAGAAAAGATCAGGAGCAGCCTTGATCTGAACTTCTTTAATTTCTATTGGCAAAGCAAAAGTCCGACCCCCGGCTTCACTGGACCTTATGAGGGCAACCCAGCTCTCGTCCTGTCTCCGGTATCGCCATGGCAACTATCATTGCCCAAAGATGCGCATCTCTAACGACCACTTTATTAGACCTTCTGCCGATCCCAGCAGAAGGTCAACCAGAGAACACATGCTAAATTCCCCTCACCTGCGGTCGTCACCAGATCATTGGGCTGATTCCCTAAGACGACCTGGAGTTGATATACAGGGATAGAGCTCGTATTTGCCATGCCTTCATCCCACTTAGGAAATTGAGCGAAGGTCGATTTTAGGGCCTTGTCAGCTATCCTCTCCTTCCTTGGTCTAAGTAAGTAGGTGCCATTAATCTAAGCACAGATGACCAATTCATGAGGGTTTCAGCCCTCTGCATTTAGCGTCTATTTCAGCCCACCGACTTAGATGAACGCATCTACGGAACTCCACAGCTTTAAAGCGCTCAAGCATCCTTCAGAATCATCTATGACTGGTGAGAAAGAAATTCCGATTCTTTACAAAGCATCTGGCGCAGAACGCAGTAAATGAAGCTTTGTGGGGGCTGTACTCACGGCCTCAACATAGGCCGCGCTTAGAAAAAGTTGATAGGACTTATCACCCGCTAAGTGGACTTTCCCTTGGGCAATCAAGATAGAAACAGCAAGACTGAAAAACCAACGCTCAGACTGGTCAAACCTCTCTGCCATGTCACTACTAGGGTGGAGCAACTCCAAAATGGATCGAGTGAGTTCAGTGGTATGGGAAAGGTTCTCTGCAAGATAAAAGTACTTTTGAGAGGTGGCTAGAGATTGAAAGGCTGCAAGCTGCTCTTGGATAATTGGAGTTGCTACATCATAGGCTCCACCCACGATGGTGACTGGCACCTGGATATTACTCAGGCCCTGCTCTCCCAATAGATTGCTCAAGGGCGCAAAAGCTGCAACGAGACCGACTCGCTCATCTCTAAGGCTTCCATCTGTCAATTGTTGGATAGCCTTTTGATTCTCTGTGGATGAGACTGCTTTGAGTTCTAAGATTCGGCATTGAATTAGGAGAGAAATATTGGCAGTGTCAGGGGTAAAGTCTGCCTCCAAAATGCACTGCTGCTCTAACTTCTTGATATCAACAGTGGCACCCGCCATTGCTAATGCGGTATATCCACCAAAGGAGAAGCCCATCATGCCAACATTGTCTAATTGAAGCCGTCCTTCAAAGTCAACATCGTTTCTTTGCTCTAAAGTATCCAGCAAAAAATGAATATCTAAAGGTCGATTGACAAACTCCATCACATCAAAGGACTCTTGTCTGAGTCCTTGAGCCAACTCTGTCTGATAGGCTTCGTTACTGCCAATATGTTCTGGAAGGGCAACCAAAAATCCATGGGCAGCCAGGCTATGAGCTAGCTCCACAGCATCAGCGTCGGTACGGGTATCGCCGTAGCCGTGGGAAAAGACCATTACGGGAATGGGGCCGGTGATGGCCTGGAGATCTTCGGGATAGTAGAGGTCGACGGGATAAGCGCGATCGCGCTGTTCATCCTTAAGCACCCAAGACTGCTCTGCCACTTCGAACTGACCGGTCTCTGCTAAAACCGGCAGAGCGTTGTAGTCCAACTTGGGTTCAGTCGCTGCCGCTGCCAGCGAACCTTGGCGAGCCAGGTTCACTAAACGCTCAGTGGCCGCAACGTTGTTGCTGAGACTGCGATAGAGCGCCAGTATTTGGGGGAGTTTTACCCGCAATCCACGGATGGGGTAGAAGCGGATGACGTTGATTAATGAGAGACCCTCAGGGTCGGATGCCGCCAGGATCATCGCTGCCCGCAGGCTCTGTTGACCACTTAGGTGAGCCTCAGTTTGAATCAGGCTGCCAAAGGTTCCCAGAACGATTTCTCCGATGGGGCTATACAACCATTGGGACAGAACCACGGGGTCGCTCAGCATCTCCAAGTCACTAGGGGTGAGAGAGCTGGACTCAGAATGACTGGCTCCCAATGCTGATAGGGGCGTTTGGAGGATGCGCTGAAACTGCTGTAGGGCTTCTGGGGATAGGTTCTGGAGGTAGGGAGCCAAGGCTGGGTCTATAGTGCCCGTTTGCGCGAAGGCTTCGAGGGAAGTAGTGGGGAGCGATCGCCCCAAGGGACCATAGTCCAAATAGATTGTCTCTGCGGAACGGACAGGTAAGGCGGTGGCCAAGCTAGAGGCTAGACCAATCACGATTGTTTGGGCGAGGTGCAGGAATGAGATGGGACGCATCTATTTGAGAGGAAGTGACTGCAAGGAGATGAGGTGCAATAGAAAGCTAGCTTTAGCCCTGTTGTTATGCTTGTCGGGCAAAGACCCAGCGCAGCATGGGGGGAGCAACGAAGGTTGTCACAATCACCATTAGGACGATCGCTACATTAATGGCCCCAGTTAAGGCTCCAGTGGCAGCGCCCAATCCTGCAAAGACGAGGCCCACTTCACCCCGAGGCACCATGCCAGAGCCAATGGCTAAGCGGTTGACTTTTTCTTTGCTGACGAGGCAATATCCAGCGGCCACCTTGCCCACGATCGCCACTACCGTCAGAAATAGCGCGATGACTAACCCCATTTGACTCTCAGGGTTGGCTAGATTCAAAACGGTCAAATCGGTCTTGGCACCAATCGTGACAAAGAAAACCGTGGTGAACAATGCAACCAGGGGATCGCAAGCTTTCTCCAGAGCCTTGGTCGCTTTCGTATCGCTGAGGATAATGCCTGCTGCAAAACATCCCAAAATATCTTCCAGGCCAATGATTCTGGCAATCACACCCATCAACGCGAGGAAGACAATTGCACCGACTAGAACGCTGTAGCGATTTTTGAGCCCAGCGAGAAAGTTGATGTAGCGAGGGCCAAAGATCTTGTTGAGGGCGATCGCGCTGGCGACAAATAGGGCTGCATTGAAGACGATCCCCAGCACACTCGAAGCTTCTACCGAGCCATGCTCAGCGACCCCGATGGCCACTGCCAAAATGGCAATGCCGAGGATGTCATCCAAAACCGCCGCACCCAGAATAATTTGGCCTTCGCGAGTCTTTAAGACCCCCATGTCTTGCATGATGCGAGAGGTGATGCCGATACTGGTGGCCGTGAGTGCCGCCGCTGCAAACAGGGCTGGAATGATCGGTAAGTGAAAGACTGCCGTTAAGCCCCAGAAGCCTGCCACCATGGGCAAAACCACACCAGCAATAGCGACA
This sequence comes from uncultured Pseudanabaenaceae cyanobacterium, assembly GCA_938021205.1. Classification (GTDB taxonomy): domain Bacteria; phylum Cyanobacteriota; class Cyanobacteriia; order PCC-9006; family JAAUQQ01; genus JAAUQQ01. The sequence goes on along the minus strand of CALIGI010000167.1, from coordinate 9,811 downwards.
GATGCTGCTTGGGGACCTACTTTTATGAGTTCCTTCAGGTCAGCCTCAAGACCAATCTTAAACAGCAATACCCCGACGCCAGTGGCGGCATAGTCATTGACCAGGATTTTCACCGGCCCTGCAAAGATCTCTTGAATGGTGGTGACATCACTCCCCGAAAAGAGCTGCACCAGATTCACAGCCCAATCAGCCACAGGGCCACCTTCGTTGCCCAGCATCAAAATCTGGATACCCGAAACACCAATAAGGAAACCAGCGACCAGCTCTCCCAACACTTCTGGTAGGCCAATGCGAACCGCAATTTCCCCAAAGAGTTGGGCAAAGACAAAGACTAAAACGGTCGTTAGCGTCAACGCCACAGCGAAGGCTTTTGCATAAGTTTCTCCCTCACCTCCCCCGGCAGTGGCGAGGAGGGAAGGTAAGGAAGACCATAGATCATGGCTAATGCCATGGCTGAGAAGAGGAGTTAGAAAAGCTAGGGATGGAAACATGTTCCTGGCTCAAATTTGAACGTTAGCTTGGTACTGTTTGTTGCGTTAGAAAGACTGGAAATTATTTCGTTTCCCAACGGCATCATTCACGAGGCAGCAACCGTTTTGTTACTCGTTTCGGCAACGACCTGTCGACAAATAGCTCCTTAACTTCAGACAGACTTAGGTACGGTTCACTTAGGTGATTTTTACCCATTACTTGAAGTAATGCAGGCCATTCACCATTCATCAGTAATCGGTCAAACCACCGACGACGTTTCGACGGACGAGCAAAGTTCTCATCCATCATTTTATTGAGCGCTGCCTCATTAAGGCCACGCTCCAACGTCCCACTTTCGTCTTCAAAATCAGCGGCAAATGAGTCGAGTCGCATCAGCTGATCTTCAGAGATATTGCCCTCAAGATCGATAATTCTCGACCCGACACCTTGCTTGTCTAGGGGACCAAACCTGAGATCACTCAAACGCAGCCCTTGGGTCAGTGTTTGAAAGAAAGTCAATACCGACTTGCCACTGGCGAGTAGCGCAATAAGCTTGATCTCATAACTTTTGGATGGTTTGCCAATTCCGTTATCCATGGTGACAGTCACCACCTGCGAGACGGTCGCAAGAGACTCCCTATCTGAATCGATATAGCCAAGTGCTTGCAACGCCCGAAGAAAGGGGCAAGGATTTTTGGCATCCGTTGTTGCTTGGTTACTAGCATCGGCAGTATTGTTCGTTGTGCTCATATGCTGACACTCGAATTTAGAGTTCTAGGGTTGAAGGTCTGAAAAGGTTGTTCTCTCGTGAGGTTGCGTTTGTCGATATCACGGGCTAATTGCTTTAGCGCCTGTTGATAGGTCTCGAAAACGAGCAGCGCTTGGTCTTTATCTTTGTCTGGAAGTGTATGTCGATAATCTCCAATCATGGCTGGCTGGACCAGTCCCGTTGTGACGGTGAGATTGATGAGCTGCACCGTGGATTGGACGTCTCCAATGGTGTCTCCCTCTTTGATTTTTGCGCCAACGAAAGCCGGATCGCGGGTGTAAGCAATGACATCACCGACTTGGCCATGTAAACCCGTCACGGTGAACATAAAGTGGGTCGTGACTCGGACCAGTTGTTCGGCCGTTTGCAGGGGGGTGAGACCAAGATTGGGAGCTTGCTTTATCAAGGCGCTCCACCAGTGACGAATAGAAGGATCTTCGACGGCACTGTCGTCAGGGAAATAGATTGCAAGGTAATCTCGCACATACTTCTCTAAGACCTCGTACAGGGCCAAACCATCCATTGCGTAAGGGAATTGCTCACCCAGGGAGTCTGTTCCCGCTGCCGCCAGTGTTTCTGGAAAGGTCTGTAGACGAACGGATTCAACCCCTTTTAATAAGCACCTCACAACACCGTTGTAAGTAAATGCAAATGTGCGATGGACTAAGCCTTGCTCACGAGAGAGCAGCATGTGGGCGTCTCTGTTGACATCGACCGTTCCATAAATAAACGGTGTGAGCAACCGACGAAAGGGATGCTCGGTGGGTAGTTGTTCTCGCGTTGCGGTGACGAGCAAATTGGCAGTCAGATAGTGAACGGAGCCTAAATGATCGGCGACCGTTACCCCTGCAAATAGTGAACAACGCCAGCACCATTTTGCGGCTTCCCAGGTGTTATCGCTGGGGTAATGAGTTTTGTCGTTGTAGGCCGTGTAAATCCGGACGAGCTGCCGATTGTGGTCGAAGAATACGCAAGCACCGTAGCGCTCAAAGCCCTCCCGCACTGGAAAAGCAATCATCCAGGAGAGATCCACCCTATAGGCTGCATCTGGGTCGTCTTCTATGCGCTCCAGACGATGTGCGCCAAGTCCCTGAAAGGTCAGGAGAGACATGGCGTGATCAGAGGTTGTATCCTCCCACCGCACATTAGGCTTGGGTAGAACATCTCCATACTGAATCTCGATTTGTTTGACAGCCTCTGTAGAGCTTGGCCAAGTCTTATTCTCATCCGAGAATGGCAAGCTTTGAAGCGCCCAATGGGTGGCTTTCTCAGAAAAAGTTATTTTTTTGCCATCTTCATCTAGCTTTGGAACCGAGAGAAATGGTGCAGCCACATCGTATTTTTCCAAAGGCACCATCTGCTTTGGGATTCCTACGTTGTCTGAACCCCGAGGTTTCCAAGCGCGAGCCTCATCACAAATCAGTTCTGAAGCAACTCGCGTATGCAGATCAAAGGAGGAAAGTGGAATATCTCCCTTCATGGGAAAGATCGTCTCGATACCCTTCTGTTTCAGTGGTTTAGCCTGATTCATGATTTTCTCCTAATGTGATTTCCTGTGTTTACCAGTCGTCTTAAAGGTCTTGGACCATCAGCCAGGACTTCATGCCGCTGCTCGCAGGTGTTTCGATGTGAACTTGCTGGAAGCCAAGATATTCGTAGAGACCCACGTTGTTAGGATTCTCGGTGCGTAGCCAACAAGCTTTATAACCTTGCTGTCGCATGTCCCGGAGAGCCGCTTGAATCATCTGCTTACCGAGGCCTTTTCCTGTTTGGTCGGGACTCACTCCAACCGACCAGATGTAAGCAGCGTCCTGGGGAGCATGGTGGATGAGCGCTGCCTCACAGGCATGGTCATGAGCGATGAGTCGCTTAACCGATGAGACTCCGATGGAAGCCGGTAGCCAGACCATGCCACTGCGAATGATTTCAAGAATTTTCAGCGGCCCAGAGAAAACTTTGGTTGGAACCCAAGCCAGGACTCCACCATTGCCAGGAGATGTCTCAACGCCCCCATAGCGAAGGCTGATGCGAATCATGGGCAAAAAGATTTGGGTGAGGTTTTGGATGCGACTGTCAGCATCGGGTAAAACGTAGGCCATAAAGGCATCCTTGGCGAAGGCTCGGCCCAGGACAGCAGCAGCCGTTTGTTGTTGGTTGGCGGTCATACTGCTGGACTGTGGGACTTTGGGAAATGAATGATCAAGCTGGGCAACCATGGTGTTCTCCAAGAAGTTGACTACAAACGAAGTTCTGAGATAAGCAACGAGTAACTGGCTTGAGAATCGTCTTTCCTCTGAACGCGAGCTTTGCTCATGTATTCAATTTATGAGCATTGCTCATGTTTGTCAAGACGGATTTTGACTTGCCCATCATTTTTCTAGTTCCTGAAAGCCAAAGCTTTGCAGGCGAAGACTTTGAAGGGCTGAAAGTCTGGTTGCTTTTCGTTAAGAAAGCTCTCCTAGGCGACGGTTAGGGGTGAGCTGCAGGTACAAGCCTGGGACAACGAGCAGGGCAATGAATGTGGCGGAAATCAGGCCGCAGATAATTGCCATGCAGAGGGGAAACCACTTGGCATCGCTCAGGGCTAAGGGAATGAGACCGATGACTGTTGTGAGGGAGGTGGTGAGGATGGGTCGGAGGCGATCGCTTGCCCCCATAGCCGCCGCATGGCGCACATCCAAACCTTCCCCCAGCCGTTCATTCATCGTGTCCACCATGACAATGGCGTTGTTGACCACGATGCCGGTCAAGGAGATCACGCCGATCGCCGCCGGGAACGAAAACGGCAAATCCAGCAAGACATAGCCGAAGATCGTGCCAATCAGGGCAAAAGGAATAGTCAGGATAATGATGATGGGCTGGGTATAGGAGCCGAATTGCAGCACCAACACTGCAAACACCATGAAAATCGCCACAATTAGCATTTGCCCAGCTGAGCCAAAGGTCTCGCTACTGGTATCTGCATCACCACCAAAGCGATAGCTGTAGCCCCGGCTCCAGCGGGCCGGATTCTTGGCATCGCTGGGGTCAAACTGCATGGCATCTAGCTTGGGAGCTAGCTCGGCCAGGATGTTGCTGTCAAAGTAACCCTGCCCCGGAATCACCTTGGCCAGTACTGTGACGCTGCGCTGGGTATCGCGGTGGGTAATGGACAGGGGCACTGCGCCTTGGACCGGCTCTAGCAATGCATCCGCCGGGAGCACCTCGCCATCGGGGGTAATGAAGCGCATCGTCGCAAATTCATCCAGGCGAGACGGCCCACCGATCTGCCCCTGGCGAGAGGGCCATTGCGTGCTGAGGCGGATGTCGAGATCGTCCTGGCCACTGCCCTGGGAAAAGTCACCGACATCGTTATCGATCATCAGGTAGCGACCCTGACCGCCCAAATCTTCCTGGCTAATGCCATAGAAATCCAGGGCTTCCCGCTTGGGCACGAGCTTATAGTCTTCGCGCAGATTCCCCAGGTCATCCCGCACATCCATAGTGCCGGGAATCTCTCGCAGGGCCTGCTGGACCTGGCTGGAAATCTCACGCAGGGTTTGCAGGTCTTCGCCATAGAGTTCCACTTGGATCGGATCTTCACCGCCTCCGGTGCGCTCGTATTGCACCGCCAAAACAGCGCCTGGATAATCCCGAACGACCTCTTCATTGAGTTGCTGTCTCAACTCACGGGCATATTCAAAAGAGTCGAACTGCCGCTGGAAGCGCTCTACGAACATCGCGGAGAGCCCCACAAAATAATCTGCATTGACGGGTTTGATTTCGCTGGAGGCCACTAGGTTACTGCGCTGACCCACGAGCTTAACCACGTTCTCAAAGACATTCTGGCCCTGCGAGTCGCTGTAGTTTCGCAACAGCTCACCCATACGGTCAGCTACTTCCTGGGACCGTTCCAGCGTTGCGGCTGGGGGAAGTTCTACATTAATGCTGAGCTTGCGGCCTTCGCTGTCGGGGAATAGCGCAAAGGGCAGCTGGGTAAAGGCAAACATCGCGCAGACAAACAGGGCCAAGGTTCCGGCAGTCCAAAGGCGGGCCACATGGCGATTGGGCACCGTGACCTTGAGGCTCCATTGGGCAAAGCGAGTGGAGATTTCTTCGGTTAGGCGATCTACGAAGGTTTTGGAATGGGCCTGATCCCGTTTCCGGTCAAGTAAGAATTTGGAAAGTGGCACCACGATCAAGAGGGCAACCCCGTAGCTGAGTACAAGGCAGGTAATGGCGCTGATGGGGATGAGGCGCACAAACTTACCCATGGTTCCGGCGATCGCCATCAGCGGGGCCATAGCCAAAATCGTCGTTAACTGCCCTGCAAAGGCTGGAGCTGCATAGGTCCGCACCGTTCGAATCGCCGCTTGGTTAAAGCTCAGCCCCTGGACATCAATGCCATCATGCAGGCCTTCTAGCATGAGAATAAAGACATCCACCAATAAGCCCAGGGCCAGGATCATGCCGATCATGACCATGCTGTTGAGGGTATAGCCCATGACCCATAGCACAAACGTTGCGCCTGAAAACGTTAGGGGAATCGCAAGGCCTGCAATCAATGCTTCTCGCCAGGTCAGGGCCACAAACAAAATCGCAAAGACACAGAGGGAAGCTTGAAGAACGTTGCTGCCTAGGTTATTGAGTTCGCTGCGAATCTTCTCCGCATCATTGTTGAGGACTTGATACCCCATGCCATGGGGCCAGACCTCTGGGTTTTGGCGAGTGGTCTCCATTGTTGCTAAGACATCTTTGACGACCTGGCTCGTGTCGCTGCCGGGCACTTTCACCACATCCAGTACAACAGTGGGGGAAAAGGTTTCGCCTTGCCAGCTCAAATCAGCTCGGTTCGTCTCTCGCTCTAGACCTTGGTAGACATCAGCGACCTCGGCCAGGCGCACAATGCGATTGTCATTGAGGCGAGCCACGGGCAGATTTTGCAAATCTTCTAGCTTGCGGAAGCGTCCGTAGAGCCGCACCTGGGCACCAATCTGATCATCCCGCACGAGATCCCATGAAGTATCGAGGTTACTCTCCTCAATGGCGCTACTCACCTGGGTGGTGGCAATCCCCAAGGTGGTCAGGCGGCTGGGGCGCATTTGCACGTGAACCACATCTTCGCGTCGACCTGATAGAAGTACTTCCCGTACATTCTTTACCGACTCAAGTTGTTCTTGCAACTCCTCGGCAACCTGGCTAAGAATGGGCATATCCAAGCCAGTTCCCGTTAGGGCCAGCGACAGAACCGGTGCATCTTGTTGGGAGAGCTGCTCGAAGTCTGATTTCTCCCGCCCGGTGGACTCTAGGGGCAGTTCCGGTTCGGCATCATCCAGCTTGCCTCGCAATTGCTGGATCGATTCTGCAACGGGAGACTCGGCCTTGAAGGCCACATTAATAATCGAGAAAGAGTTGAAACTTGCACTGGTAAAGTCATCCAGGCCCTGGAGACTTTTGATCTCTTCTTCTAGCTTGTCGGTGACCTGACTTTCGATGGTTTCGGCATCGGTGCCGGGCCACACCGTCGTGATTAGAGCACGGGCAATTTTGATATCGGGATCACCCTCCTTCACCATGGAGAAATAGCCCATCAGTCCTCCCATCATCAGCATGAAGCAGAGGAGAATGGCGAAGATCTGTCGGGTAAAAAAGAACGTCATCCAGGCAGGAACTGCGGCCTGGCTCTGGGCGATGTCAGCTTGAGAAAGAGTCGGTGTTAAATCTGGCTCAGCCACTGCTCCAGCGACTGGAGGTGCTGATAATTCCTGGGTGCTTTCAGTTCGCTCTTCCTGGGGGATGGAATTCTCTGGGAGAGAGGATTGTGGATTCATTAGAGTGTCCCCTGAGAAAACAGGCTTTGTTGGCTTGCCGTTTGATTCACAATCTCCACTGGGGTGCCATCGACGAGACGGTTTTGGCCTTCCACTACGACCAAGTCATTGGCCTGGACACCAGACAAGATCTCGACACCCGAGAGGCTTTCAACGCCTCGCTTTACCTGCCTCCGCTCAACGGTGCCAGTCTGCTCATTGGCCACGAAAACATAGAAATCTTGCCCCCGAGCTAGAACTGCTCCCAGGGGAACGACGATCGCATCTTCATTGGCTACCGTTTCAATCCAGACGTAAACCCGCGCCCCCACTTTGAGATTGCTCACCTGGAGGAAATCTCGAATGGTGACCTTTGTGCCCCGGCCCCCCGGAGTTTGGGAGGGACTAATGGCAAACACACTGCCCTGGCTGCCCCGCGCTTGAGCCAACTCCAATAAGTCTTGGCGGCTGGCTCCACTGGCCTGGGCTGCACCTAAGGTCTCTTCCAAGACCACAAAGGCTCGTTGTCCCAGGCGGATAGCATTGGCATCCTCCGCCTGGATTTCCAGCTCGACCTCGTAGCTGGATGGATCGACAACTACGATGGGAGCGGTCTCAATCAAAGCCTGGGGAGCGCTAGTGTCCAGGTATTGAGTATTCCAATACTCTCCTTCTGCAATGTTGATATAGGCCACTACACCATTGATGGGCGAGACCAGCTGGGTGTCTTCTAGATCAACGGATACTTGATTCTTCTGGGCTTGGGCAGCGGCAATAGAGGATTCAGCTACGCGCACATCATCCTCAGCAGCTTGAACATCTTGCTCTGCGATTCTGAAAGCGGCTTGGGCCTGGTCAATACGGTTGCGATAGACATCGAGGTCGATGGCTGCCACGGCCCCTTGGTCGAAGAGGCCTTTGTAGCGTTGGTGTTCCGTTTTCGCCAAATTCAGGTCGGAACCCGCTTTCTCCAAATTGATTTGAGCTTTTGTTACTGCGGCCTCGGCTTGCTTGCGACGACTAATGGCGACCTGGACATCGGCCTGGGCTGTGTCGATGGTGGAAGCCTGGCGGCGATCGTCGATCGCCGCCAGTCGTTGTCCCTGGGAGACAAAATCCCCTTCCTTCAGCGGCAGTCCATTGGGCTTGGCAACATGGGTAATGTTGCCACTGGCATAGAAGTTCAAGATCCGCAGTTGTACCGGCAATGAAGTGCCTTCATCAAAGACCCAGCCTTGGGCTAGGGTTCTGAGAGCTGGCACCACCCTCACAGGGAGACGAGCAGGGGCTGCGGAGGGCTCAACGATTTCAGACGTTAGAGATGGCTGCCCCGATTGGTAGATTTTCCAACCCGTAAAGCCTGTAATGACCAGTGCGACTAAGGCCAACACCTGCCAACGTGGTGCCGTTTTCCATCCTTTTGTGACAATGGGAGCGCTAGGTAATACGGGCACCTCCTGGACTGCAACAGGCTCAGCCTGGCATTGAGGCTGCCCACCTTGAGCAATCTCTGGGTCCTGAATCGTTGATGCTGTCTCTGAGTTTTGAGACTGTTCAGCAGCCTGAGCGTTGGAATTTTCTGCGTTCATGACGATCCAATGGATTCATTCCTGAAATTTGGGTTGTCGAAAGGAGACGGTGAGGCCTCCTGGAGGGAACGACCGAGCGATTCAATTAAGGCTGAAGCGAGTTAGCTTTACGCCAGGCCTACTCTTTGAGTAAAATATGAATGAAGCTCGCATTGAAATTGTGCGAGTCGTGCTCATGTTCTGTCAATAGAAGATTACAAAATGATCGAAAAATCTTCTGTCGCCATGCCAGGCCGATGGCGCAAGCCCAAGCAGGCTCGTAGTTGGGTACGAGTCAATCGGATGCTGGATGTGGCGGAGGCGCTGTTCGTGGAGCAGGGGTATGCTGCTGCGACGACCAAACAAATCGCTGCAGAAGCAGATGTACCCATCGGAACGCTATACCAGTTTTTTCCAGATAAGGCTGCAATTCTGGAGGCTTTAGCGGAGCGTTATACCAACCTGCTGATTGAGCGCATGCAGGTGTTTGAAACGCCTGAGATGATCGAGTTGCCCCTCGAAGACTATGTGAAACGCTTTACGGAGGGGATCGATTCTTTTTTTACAGAATCTCCTGGTTATCGAGCCACTTTCATCGAAATCAATACCGCCATGCCCGAAGTGGATCAGGCGGGAGATGATTTATTAATGCAGGCTTACAAGCGGATCTTGCTCAAACTCAATGGTGCCTTTACCGATGATGATTGTGAGGCGATCGCATTTGTGATGATTAAAGCGGTGGGGAATTTGGTCTGGTCTGCTTCAGGACAACCCCCTGAATTTCGACAGCGATTATTGCTTGAAGCTGAACAATTATCATTGAATTATTTGAAAAGTTATTTGCCGGAAGCTTGAGTTGGAGCGAAGGCCGTTGGACCGCTGGGTACTGATAAGAGAAGCTTCTAGAGTAGGCAAGATGAAGATTATGCGTTGCTGATTTATGCAATAGAGCCTTTCAACCCATTACTCAAAGGGCTACTTTGTACATAGCAGTGTTAAGCTCTAAACCTCAGGGTAAGCGCAAGAAAATCCATCCCGATTTGTGCTATTGAGGAAGTGCGGCTGCGAGCACATGAAGCATGTAATCCGGGCTCATAGCCGCTCGTTTTGCCTTTTGTCTGAGACTTCGTTTTTTTGAGGTTTCCTGGTTTAGCACTCCAATCGCCATGCGTTTGAGAAGGGCCATATTCTGAGGGGAATGGGCATTACGAATG
>CALIGI010000166.1 GCA_938021205.1 uncultured Pseudanabaenaceae cyanobacterium | reverse complement strand
CTTTTAAAGGCCATACCGAGATCACCCAACTTCTTCTGGATCAAGGAGCCGACAGCAGCATCAAAGACCAATGGAACCGCACCGCATTGGACTATGCCCTGCGGCGCGGGAAGGGAGATGCGATCGTTGGCCTCCTACAACAGGCAAAATAGATAAACGTCAATCCTCATAGACAATCTTGGAGAACGCTATGGCTCCCGAATACACTGCAAAGCAGGGTCAATACCTCGCCTTTATCTACTACTACACCAAGCTCAACGACAGGGCTCCAGCCGAACGTGACATGCAAGGCTATTTCCAAGTCACCCCCCCGACTGTTCATCAAATGGTCGTAACCCTGACCGAACGAGGCTTGATCTCACGGGAGCCCGGCCAACCGCGCAGTATCCAGCTATTGTTGCCCCCCGAGCAATTGCCCGATTTGAAATGAGTTCTAGTACCCCGGCGACCCCTTACAATTGACCACGCACATCTTCACCGCGCAAGCCGTCGTCGTAACCCATGGCCCTCCAGCTTTACAACACCCTGACCCGCAAAAAAGCAGCCTTCGAGCCCCTCGAACCCGGCAAGGTCAAAATGTACTGCTGCGGCGTCACCGTCTACGACTACTGCCACCTGGGCCATGCCCGCTGCTACGTAGCCTGGGACGTTCTGCGCCGCTACCTCACCTGGCGCGGCAACGATGTGACCTATGTGCAGAACTTCACCGACATCGACGACAAAATCCTTAAACGCGCCCTCACCGAACAGTCCTCAATGGAGGCAGTCTCCGAGAAATACATCGGGGCCTACATGGAAGACATGGCCCGTCTCAACATCCTTGAAGCTGACCAATATCCCCGCGCCACCCACACCCTCGATGGCATCAAGCGCCTCATTCATGACCTAGAGCAAAAAGAAGTTGCTTACGCATCGAGCGGAGATGTTTACTTCAGCGTTCGCAAATTTGACGGCTATGGCAAGCTCTCCAATCGCAAACTGGACGATATGGAGGCAGGACGTAGTGGCCGGGTAGATGCCCCCGCAACAACCGAAGACTCCAAAAAACAAGATCCCTTCGACTTCGCCCTCTGGAAAGCGGCTAAGCCTGGCGAACCCTTTTGGGAATCCCCCTGGGGCAACGGTCGCCCCGGCTGGCACATCGAATGCTCCGCCATGGTGCGCGATCGCCTCGGCGACACCATCGACATTCACATGGGCGGGGCTGACCTGCAATTCCCCCACCATGAAAACGAAATTGCCCAGTCCGAAGCAGTCACCGGCAAGCCTCTCTCCACCGTGTGGCTCCACAACGGCATGGTCAACGTGGGCGGCGAAAAGATGTCCAAGTCCCTGGGCAACTTCACCACCATTCGCAAGACCCTAGATGAAGCAGGTATTCATCCCATGGTACTGCGCTTGTTCTTGCTGCAAGGCCAGTATCGCAAGCCCATCGACTTTACAGAAGAGGCGATCGCCTCCACTGCAAATGGTTGGGACACGCTCAAAGAAGGTCTGCTGTTTGCAGAGCAGTTTGGTGAGCAACTGGGCTGGGAGATCGATGCTGAGTTGGATTTGCTCGCGGAAGCTTGCGATCGCTTCAATAATGTTATGGATGACGACGTCAACACTTCCGCTGCCCTAGCTGTTCTCTTTGAGCTGGCTAAAGAACTTCGCCGCGTTGGCAATATTCTTTCCCATGGCGGTGAGTTAAAAGAAAACAGTCTGATGCTTCAGCAGCAATTTAGGACGCTGGTTGCTTTGGCTGAGGTTCTGGGTCTAGAAGCTGAAGCTGAAGCTGAGACTGCGGGAGGACTGGATGCTGATGCGATCGAAGCCCTCATCATCCAACGCAAAACGGCCAAGGCGAACAAGAACTACGCCGAATCCGATCGCATCCGCGACGAACTCAAAGCCCAAGGCATCAGCCTGATCGACAAGCCCGGCGGCGAAGTCCTTTGGACCCGTGATTAATCCACCCTCTCTGAATTTGCCGTCACCCTAGGGAAGGGCAAACTCGGAGAGACCGTCGCCTCATATTCCCCTACATCTTTGCTCCACTGAGCTGCTCGCAGTAAGGAATCAGACTAGGGATAGGAATGGGTTAGGGAGGAAAATTTAATTAGACCGTCATGGACGTCTTGTAGGTTCGGTTGAAGCATGAAACCTAACAAGAGCAAAAGCTTTAACCCCGATGATATAGCTGAGCTCCAGAAGCATCAACCCAGCCTACGGTCATTAATACGGTCTCAATAAATCCTCGTGCCTTAAGAACATCCAGAGATCACTGTGCTTCCTAAAACGATAACGGAATGAAGAGAGCAGTTAGTGTGGCAATGCCTGCAGCAACCATTACGGCAGCAGGCATTAATTTACGCGTTTTGATCAGACGCACTAAGAAGACAACGATTAAAAGGCTCACTATCACTTGGGCAAGCTGAATGCCAATCAAGTTGCCTTGGAACATCAGTCCTGCACCCAGCAGAAGCAGCAAACCGCTAACGAGCCCTGAAATGAGAGAAACTTTCGAACCTGCCTTGCGATAGCCCATGACGCCGCCACCGATAGAGAGCAAGCCATAAAGCAGAGTTGAAATGGTGCTAATCATCGAGGATATTCCAGAACGATAAAAGGCTGAGCAAGAGACAGCTTAGAGAAAGATCATGAGGATTCCAAGACTCATCAGGCAAAAAATACCTAGGGCGATAGAGCCAATCTTAAGGTAGGGCGCTTGGTGAGCGCTCTCTAGATAAGCTTTGACCCGTTGGTCATGTTCATCTTCGGGTATCCAAACTAGCCCTTTCATGGTGCCACCTTCCCAAGGAATGGGGATTCACCGAACAGTTATGTTCTGCTGGCTGTGTTCTTTATCTTTTCTACTGATTTGATTCTAGGACCATAGGAGGAGGGAAACGTTCGGCGGCGGTCATTGTTCACCCAACGTATTGGAAATCAATCTGTGTGGAGTAAATGCCCCTGAGATATTGCCCTAAGTTACGAAAGGTCCAGTTTATGAGGGCTAGAACCGATTTTTATTAAGCCTAAAACCGACTCTCAACCCAGGGGAGAAGCCCTAACCTACAACGCTGAATAACCACTGATAGGGATTAAAGAGCAGTAAAACGGCTGTAGGTTCAACTTAAAGCTTGCTTGGCGATTTCCTCGGCTTCCTTCGCTGCTGCTGCTTTTCGCTCGCTGTGGCGGTCTGTAAGTTCTTCGGTGTGGTCCCGTAGGAGCAGGGTGAAGCGGTAGAGCTCTTCCATTACATCGATGACGCGATCGCGATAGGCCGATTCTTTCATCGTGCCGTCTTCATTGAATTCCTGGTAAGCCTTGGCGACGGAAGACTGGTTAGGGATGGTGAACATCCGCATCCAGCGACCCAAAATTCGCAGGGTATTGACAGCGTTGAAGGACTGGGAACCTCCAGAGACCTGCATGACGGCCAGAGTTCTGCCCTGGGTGGGTCGAACGGCACCGAGACTCAGGGGAATCCAGTCGATCTGAGTCTTTATTAAGCCGGAGACATTGCCATGGAGTTCCGGGCTAGACCAGACTTGACCTTCGGACCAGAGGGAGAGTTCGCGCAGCTCTTGAACTTTGGGATGAGTCTCGGGCTCAGCATTATGTAGAGGGAGACCGCGTGGGTCAAAGAATTTCACCTCTGCGCCAAAGCCCTCAATAATGCGAGCGGCTTCTTCAGCAAGGAGGCGGCTGTAGGAGCGATCGCGCAGGGAGCCGTACAGAAAGAGAATGCGGGGGGGATGGTCAAAAGACATAGGAGAACGAAAACACAACGTCAAACGTAGGGTGGGTTTCGTCAATGGGCTGCAACCAGCACCACAAACATCAACAAAACCCACCTTCTCAGATATATCGAGATTACGGTTCAACCGCCAAACAACGCGGGTCAGGCAAGGTAGCTTTGGCGGGGTCGCGGGGGAACCAGAAGGCCGTGCGTTGGCAGACTTTGACGAGCATCAGCATGACGGGGACTTCGATCAGGACGCCGACGACGGTAGCGAGGGCTGCGCCACTGTTGAGGCCGAAGAGGGTGACTGCTGTGGCGATCGCCACCTCAAAATGATTACTCGCCCCAATCAAAGCAGCAGGTGCAGCATCCTCATAGGTCAGACCCAGGGGCTTCGCCAAACCATAGGTGAGGGCGAAGATCACGTTGGTTTGGATGAAGAGGGGAACGGCAATCAGCAGAATATGCAGGGGATTGCGGGCAATGAGGTCACCTTTGAGGGCAAAGAGCAGCACCAGGTTAGTGAGCATGGCGATGATGGACAGGGGGCCGAGGCGTTTGAGGAAAACCTGCTCGAACCAGGCTTTGCCTTGGTTGTGGAGGATCCAACTACGGGAGATGACGCCTGCCAATAGAGGTAAGGCAACGTAGATCAGCACGGAGAGGGTGAGGGTTTGCCAGGGGACGGTGAGTTCGTTGGCGGCGAGGAGCCAGCGGCCCAAGGGGGCGTAGAGAAAGAGCATGGCCAGGGAGTTGATCGCCACCATGACGAGGGTGTGGCCCTGGTTGCTGAAGGAGAGGTAGCCCCACATCAGGACCATGGCGGTGCAGGGGGCGATGCCGAGGAGGATGCTTCCAGCGATATAGCTGTCGGCGAGGGAAATGGCTGTTCCGTTGATTAATTCTGTTCCGTTGACAACTTCGGTTTGGCTGAGGAGGGGGCGGAAGAGGTTGCCGAGGAAGACCTGGGCGAGGAGGACCATGGTGAAGGGTTTGATTAGCCAGTTCACCACTAGCGTTAGCAGGACGGGGCGGGGGGTTTGG
>CALIGI010000165.1 GCA_938021205.1 uncultured Pseudanabaenaceae cyanobacterium | reverse complement strand
GCTAACAAATTAATTTTGGATTGAGACCTTTGTCCACCTCGATCCAAAGTATTACCCCAACGGAATTCACCGCTGCTGAAATCCAATTGGATATATTGCTTTGTAGACTCTAGTAGAAACTCTCCTGTCTCTACATCAATCACTTCTACATAGACATCATTGCCCAGATCACTGCGCAAGGACTCCCCTGGGCTTTGGGCGCTATTGAGCCTTCCACCGTAAAGGGAAATATCAAAAATACCTGCTTCATCGGCGACAAATTCATAGGACAACGTTTGGCCGATAGGCTTACGACTAAAACTGTTGGGACCATCGTATAAAACAGCGGTTCGTCCAGCCACTTCTACTCGTTCCCAGTTCCCTTCTAAGGCACTGGACTCTGCTTCTAAAATCAGGCGGCCCTGCTCCATTTGATAAACTGGAGAATCAGTTTCAGGAGCTGCAGCTACACCACTACTATTTGTCGATATTGAAGCGATTGTTAATGTGGCCATATCATCCTGGTCGTTATTGTTTCCATTAAGTGGAGAAGCAGTATTAAGAAATGCAGAAGTATTGATACTAGACTGAAGATTCATATTCTTTTTACAACAGCTAAAACTGGAGTGTTAGATGTTACCAGTGGAGAAATTTAAATTAGAGTAGTGCTCCCACCACTCATGGGCTTGATGATTGGCTTACCATTGGAAATAGATGCCTATTCGCTTTTCCTCAGATTGTTACCCTGAATAGCCTGACTAGAGGTTACTAAAATTAGAAAAATTGATCCATAAATAACTGTGCTTGCCGAAGTTAATAAGAAAGGTTTTCTGTCATTTAAGAGTGAAGATTTAATGAGACTACTCTGAATATCTTTTAGGGTGGATTAAAGCATAAAACTCCACGAGAGAAGAAGCTTTGCTCTTCGGTATTGTCAAGCTCTAAAAGCTTCAAGCCCACCATAAGTCATTAATACGCTCTTAATCAAAATTCGTTCCTTCACAAGGCTCTTAAGTCACCATGAAAACCTATAGAATTATTTTAGAAAAGTAATTCTATAGAGTCTGTTAGAGTTTCGAAAAAAATCTGAATTTAACCCGAGGTCATGTAAAGTGAAGCCTGGATAGACTGCTCACATGACAAGGCCTTAGATTTAGTCAAATCCCCGAATATCTTCTCAGGAGGCTGGATGAGGATCAAGTCTCAGAGATTCAGAATTGGTATCTTGCCAACTGTACGAGAAGAGGTTTGTCAATCTGTTTTGATGCAGTAAAATGGAACTCTTGATTCATTTATTTATCCTATGAAAATAGAAATTATGGCTCTTTGACGAATACGCAGAGCCGTAAGAAAAATTAAACTAGGCATGTCATACCACTAAGGTTTTAATCATCTGCTGTGGCTATTCAATAAATAAAGCCATCACTCGTGAGTAGAGAATTGCCTGACTCAAACGTAAAAACACTGAAAATGTCTCAAGTCGAAACTAACAATCTCCCGTAATAACCGCAAGTCAAAATTCACTTTTTTTTGTTCTTTAACCATTTCAGTTTTCAAGAATAAAGATCTGCCTAATATTCCTCTTTTACTCTCTTTGCAAAACAAAAAAATACCTCGGTGGATATTGAAAAACAATGACGTTCATGAGTCAAAATCCTGTAATGTACCAGCGCAGTGGCGAGAAGATTAACCTCTTTGTTTCGGCTCATCGCTGCTCTCGTCCTGACCCATCACAGGAGAGCCTTGCTAGTCCGAGGGTTTCACGTAATGTAAAGCAATATCGCAAAGCGGTAACTGTCCGCAGTCCTTAGGGGAAAATCAGGAGTGAGAGCCAACACAGAACTTGGCATATTTTGCTTGCCAAAGAGAATTAACCATGGGCCTCAGCCTTGAACCCGGTCGCAGTTTCCCTATCGGTGCCACCGCCACCGCGAAGGGCGTTAACTTTTGCCTCTTCTCCAAGAATGCAATAGCTGTTGAACTCCTCCTCTTCGAGCAGCCTAACGACCCTAAGCCTAGCCAGGTCCTTTGTTTTGAAGGGCCTCGTCATCGTACCCACTTCTATTGGCATGCCTTTGTCCCTGGTCTCGCGGCAGGCCAAGTTTACGCCTACCGTGTCCATGGACCCTACGCTCCGGAGCAGGGGTATCGCTTTAACCACAACAAGGTTCTTCTCGACCCCTATGCTAAGGCTGTCGTCAACTGGAAGAACTACTCCAGAGAAGCCGCGATCGCGCCCACGGACAATTGTCCTCAAGCCCTTCGTGCTGTCGTCGTAGATCCCTGTAGCTATGACTGGGAAGGGGATGTACCTCCAGCCATTCCCTATGCCGACACTATCATCTACGAACTCCACGTGGGCGGCTTCACCCAGCATCCCAGCTCCGGCCTTACGCCAGACTTGCGGGGAACCTACGCAGGCCTAATCAGAAAAATTCCCTATCTCAAGGAACTGGGCATCACTGCTGTAGAGCTAATGCCCATTCACCAGTTTGATACCCAGGACGCCCAACCAGGTCGCTATAATTACTGGGGCTATAGCACCCTGGCCTTCTTTTCGCCCCACCAGGGCTACAGCTCCCTTAAGAGTCCCATGGGGCCAGTCGATGAGTTTCGCGATATGGTCAAGGCCTTCCATAGGGCGGGTATTGAAGTCATCCTCGATGTGGTGTTTAATCACTCCGCTGAGGGTGACCATACCGGCCCCACGATGTGCTTTAAAGGTCTAGAAAACTCCGCTTATTACATTCTGGAATCCAAAGATCCCTCTCGCTATAGCAACTACAGCGGCTGTGGCAACACCATGAAGGCTAACTACGAGGTGATGAGTAATCTGATCCTTGATAGCCTGCGCTACTGGGTTGCTGAGATGCATGTGGATGGTTTTCGTTTTGATCTAGCTTCCATCTTCTCCCGAGATCAGGATGGAGAGCCCCTAGAAGATCCGCCGCTGCTTTGGGAAATTGAAGCAGATCCGGTCTTGGCTGGCACGAAGATTATCGCTGAGGCCTGGGATGCTGCGGGGCTGTATCAGGTGGGAGAATTTGTGGGCGATCGCTTTGCCGAATGGAACGGCCCTTTCCGTGACGATGTGCGCCACTTTATCAAGGGAGATGAAGGGAGTGTCCGTTCCATTGCCAATAAGATCATGGGTAGTCCTGACGTCTATCGTCAGCCCGGGCGAGCGACCACTCGCAGCATTAACTTCGTCACTTGCCATGATGGCTTTTCGCTCAACGATCTAGTCAGCTACAACGAGAAACACAACCTAGACAACGGTGAGAAAAACCGCGATGGTGCCAACGATAATATTAGTTGGAATTGCGGGGTTGAAGGCCCTAGTGAAGATCTAGAGCTTGAACAGTTGCGCCTACAGCAAATCAAAA
The DNA here is from genome assembly GCA_938021205.1 of uncultured Pseudanabaenaceae cyanobacterium. GTDB lineage: Bacteria > Cyanobacteriota > Cyanobacteriia > PCC-9006 > JAAUQQ01 > JAAUQQ01. The sequence goes on along the minus strand of CALIGI010000165.1, from coordinate 12,644 downwards.
ACTTTTTTGTGACTCTCCTCGTTTCCCAAGGCACCCCCATGTTGTCTATGGGGGACGAAGTACGCCGCAGCCAGCAGGGTAATAACAATGCCTATTGCCAGAACAATGAACTGAGCTGGTTCAACTGGAATGATGTCCAGAAAAACAAAGGTCTACTTCAGTTCGTTCGGCAACTCATCCAGTTCCACCAAGCCCACCATATCTTTGCCCTAGAGCGTTTGCTCGAAGTGGCAGAATCTCGTCAACTGCCCTACATCTGCTGGCATGGTGTTGAGCTAGAAAAGCCAGATTGGCAAGAGCAATCCCACAGCCTTGCCTTCACCCTTCACAACCCTGAAGAAGATGAAATGATCCATGTGCTGTTGAATGCTTTCTGGGAGCCTTTGACGTTTGAGCTACCGTCGCTCGATAACTCCCAAGTCTGGCATCGAATTGTGGATACGGCCCAGCCCAGCCCCCATGATTTTTGCCAGGTTGGTGTTGCGCCGGTGATACATCACCCTCGCTACCAAGCTGCCTCCCGTTCTTGTGCATTGTTCCTCATGCAATCGCGCTGAGGATGAGGCGATCGCCCATCGATCCACTATCACGGCAACCATGGGAGAAGGATTTAGCTGGAGAACAGGATAAAGCGATCGCGTCCCTGGGACTTTGCCTGGTACAAAGCTCGATCTGCTGCTGTAATCAATGATTCTACTGATTGTGGGACAGTGGGAACCAGATTCACAATGCCCAGGCTCACCGTGACCCAAGGACTGACCAAAGAACGGGAATGGGGGATTTGTTGAGCCTTAAAATCTCGGCGGATGCGTTCTGCAACTTCTAGAGCTTTCCCAGCATTATTTCTGGGTAATACCACGACAAATTCTTCCCCCCCATAGCGAGCCGTTAAACAATCTTGGACATCCTCCGTTGCCACCTGCATTGCATGGGCCAACTTCACCAAGCAATCATCTCCAGCTTGGTGACCATAGGTGTCGTTGTAATGCTTAAAGTAGTCCACATCTAGCATGATCAAAGAGAGCTCCTGTCCAGACTCACTCAAGTTGCTCCAGACCTCATCTAGATAATCATCAAATCGACGACGATTAGCTAACTGAGTTAGACTATCCTGAATTGATAGGTTCTCCAGGGCTTGGTTAGCCTTTTGCAATTCGGCTTCCGTTCTTTGGTAACCCGTAATCTCCCGTTCCAGCTCCGATTCAACCAGGGAAGCATGTTCAGTCGCATTATCGAGCAAAATTTCGAGATCACTCTTCTCCTGCTTAACTTCCTCTAGCTCCTGTTGTAGTTTCTCAATATGGAGCAGCAATCGCTCCTCCGTCATTTGGTCTTCCAGCAGTTGCATCGCATCCGCATCTGGCTTACCGGCTGCTGCCACCATCTCAGAATTAATAAAAGTTTCGGCCTCCTGGGGAGGCAGCGCCCTGGAAAATAGAAAACCCTGACCGTATCCGCACTTTAGTACTTTTAACTGAGCCAATTGACTGGGCGTTTCAATGCCTTCTGCAATGACGGTCAATTCCAGATTGGCAGACATGGCAATGATAGAACGCACGACTCCCAGCTTTTTGCTAGAGTGCTCCATGCTAGTGATAAATGAGCGGTCAATCTTAAGGGTATTGAAGGGGAAATCGAGCAGGTAGCTCATGGAAGAATAGCCGGTGCCAAAATCATCCATGGCTAATTGAATGCCTAGACTTTGTAAATGGAGCAGAACATCAGTAACCTGGTGGCTGTTTGACAACAGCACGCTCTCTGTAATTTCGAGCTTGAGGTTTTTGGGGTTGATACCTGTCTCCACCAGCGTGCGCTCTACGCTATCCAAAAATCTGGTTTTTAAGAGCTGGCGTCCCGAAATATTCACGCTCATCACCCAGTCCTTGGCCTGGGGAAACTGCAATTGCCACAGCCGCATTTGGTAGCAGCTTTCTCGCAATACCCACAGCCCTAAAGTCCCAATTAGTCCTGTCTCTTCAACGACAGGAATAAACTCAGCAGGGCCGACCATCCCCCGTTCGGGATGACACCAGCGTAGCAACGCCTCAAATCCAGCAATCTCTTTGTTGTGGAGTGAAATAATCGGTTGGTAATGGACATGAAACTCTTCACGGTCTACCGCGCGACGAATGTCATTCTCCAAATGCAGTAGCTTGACTGCATTGACATGCATAGCCTTATCAAAAGTTTGGGAGCCAGCTTTTCCCTCTTGTTTTGCACGATGCATCGCAATGTCAGCATCGCGCAAAATTTCCTCAGGCTTTTGATAGGTGCTGCTGCCGTTTGCAATGCCAATGCTGACATTGGCAAACACCTCATGTCCATCGACACAAAATGGACTAACCAGCTCCTGGTGAATCCGTTCTGCAACCTGTTGGCCATAATTTTGCCCTTGAATCTGGGTCAAGAGAATGGCAAATTCGTCTCCTCCTAAACGCACGATGGTATCGTCATTTCGTAAGCTGCGTTTAAGCCGCTGGGCCACGAGGCTGAGCAGTTGATCTCCCGCCACAGGTCCCAAACTATCGTTGATAACCTTGAAGCGATCTAGATCTAAGAACAGCACTGCAAATTCATAGTCTTCGCTTTGGCCACAGCGCTGGATTGCTGCTTCTAGCTGACGCAATAGATAATTGCGATTGGGCAAGCCCGTTAGGCGATCATGGAAGGCATCATGGAGTAAACGGTCTTCCACCGCCTTGTGCTGGCTGATGTTGCGGCAAATAATGACGCTGCCCTGAGCACCGTCCGCTTCATCACTGAGCGCACGTTCATTGACACTCAGCCATAAACCTTTGGGGGCTGTGCCATGGGTCAGGAAAATTTCAATGCTGCTGCTGGCTCGCTCCATCGCGTGAGAACGATTGCCGATACAAGGCAGTTCGACTAAGGGCGTGAGTCCCTGTAGATTTTGGCTCCAGGCTGGATTCGCGAATTGACCTAGGCGATCGCCCAGCAGTCTTCTAGCCGCTGCATTGGAAAAGACAATCTTGCGATGAGCATCAAGAACAACGACTCCGTCATCAATGCTCTCCAGAATCCCCTGTAGGCGATCGGAAGCAAATTCTGAAGCGGCTACACCATCAAGTTGATTGCCCAAAGACGGTGGACTAGATGGAGGTACCTGGGGAGTCGCGGAAGGGCGAGCGGCTTCTTTCTGGGATGGCAGAGATCCGTAGCTCATGATGCAGACCGAGAGGGGGGTAGACAATCGATGGGGAGGGAAATAAAACGGCTAGCCTCACACCAGTCGACGATGCCTGAGCCGGGCAAAGCTATCCCGTCTGCAACATTAATTTTGAAGTTACCATGCAAAGCAGATATCCTTTGGGACTGCTTAGATTAATAACTCTAAATTAGCGACACACATGGTTGACTTCCCCTGAGACAGAATCTGTGAACTAGCCTAGTCCCCCATGGGTGAGCTAGGGCAAGAAACTGTGTAGGTTGGCACAAGACTCATATTGATGTGATAATCCATCACCACACAATATGGCATTGATAAAATCACAGATTCACGCACACATGACTGAAATTAGCTGAGTGATATACGGAGGAGTATTATGTCGCAGCGCAATACTTTAGTTGAGGGGAGCAAGATCTCTCAGACTGCATTTGTATCGATCAGGACAGTTAATCCGTAAAACTACTGAACTCTTTAATATTACCGAATCCAGAAAGCTGAAAAAAATCGTGAAGAGCAATCTTTCAACAGTCACATTACTGAGGAACAAGAATTAAATGAGCCCTCAGAGAATGGCTTGCGAGACAAAATTCTCTGATTATGAAAGTAGTGACTTCTTATGGCTATCACAATTACTTCTTCATATATTTAGCCAAAATGGCTGCTAATTTGAGCTGGGTTGCTTTCGGTGCAGACTCTAAAGGGGTCATCAAGCCCGCTGCCAAGGCTGAATGGGCAACCGAAACAGGCATTTCAGCCGATAAACGCTTCACCGTTTCTCGAATTACTTTCTGAGCATTCACCGCATTTTTTTGTAAATTGCCAATCACCATCTCAACAGTCACATTGTCATGGTCTGGATGCCAGCAGTCGTAATCTGTCACCATCGCCAACGTTGCATAGGCAATCTCCGCTTCCCGTGCCAGCTTTGCCTCCTGCAAATTGGTCATACCAACAATGCTCGCCCCCCAACTGCGATAAAGATTTGACTCTGCCTTGGTCGAAAAAGCAGGTCCCTCCATACAAACGTAGGTGCCACCGCGATGTAGGTCAGAACTTTCCAGCTCTAAACTCTCCACTGCATCCCCTAGGATTTGGCTCAGCTTGGGGCACACTGGATCGCCGAAGCCAATGTGGGCAATGATGCCTTCACCAAAAAATGTCGAAGCTCGGTGCTTCGTCCGGTCAATAAATTGATCTGGAATGACCATGTCTACCGGCTTCATCTCGTCCTGGAGTGACCCCACTGCCGAAGCCGAAAGAATGTAATCCACGCCCAATGATTTCATGGCGTAGATATTGGCGCGGTAGGGTAGCTCTGTGGGCAGTAAGAGATGGCCGCGACCATGGCGAGGCAAGAAGGCAACGCGAGTGCCGTCGAGGGTGCCGATGATGAAGGCATCGGAAGGCTCACCAAAGGGGGTGTCGATGCGGCGCTCTTCCACATCTTGTAGGGCTTCCATGTTGTAGAGGCCGCTGCCGCCGATGATGCCGATCTTAATGCTGTCGCTACTGCCCATGAGCCCGAGAATAGAAGTCCTCGATTAGTTTGCCATGGATGGAATGCTTGAATTCGCCTTTCAGGATTTTCTTATCTGCTGGAGTTAGGTCTGGCTATTGCAGGGACAGAGATAGGGCCGAGGCCGGGGCGGGGGAGGGTTGGAAGGTTGGGAAAATCTTTTAAAGACTCTAGCTAAACCTGCCCGCACGGTGGCTTAGGGGAAGGCGATCGCCCACTTCTCTCGTCTCCAAGGGCGGAAAAAGTCTGATCTCCCCTATTGAAAAGTCGGTTATCTCGCAAAGCCCTACGGTTTTCCCGAAATGGTCCGTATATCCACTGTGTTTCTGAATATAGCCATCATTCAGCGACTTGGCCTAGACCTTTCACCCTATAGCAGTCGTCATGCTGTTTCCCAAGGGGGCTGGACATGTCGCTGCTTGACTTCGATTACTACTGTTGAGGTTTCATGTTCTCGAAACAATCCCAATTTTTACGGGCGCTGCTGATCGTCTTCTTAGTTCTGCTCTTGCAGATTCCCACCGCCATGTTGAGCGGCGTGGCCAATGAGCGCCAAAAGCTCCGCGCTGATGCCGTTAGCGAAATCACGACGAAATGGGGCACCTCCCAAAACATTGTCGGTCCTAAGCTCTATGTCCCCTATACCAAGCGCGTCACTACGGGCGAAGGCGACAAACAAGTCACGAAGACGGAAAACAAATATGCAGTTTTTCTGCCGGAACAGCTCGACATCATGGGTGAGCTGAAAACGGAAATCCGCAAGCGCAGTATTTTTGAGGTTCCGGTCTACACCAGTGACTTGAATCTCCAGGGCCGTTTCGAGCGACCTAACCTGGCCAATTGGGGGGCTGCGGATCCGAAAGATGTTCAGTGGGATCAAGCGGAGCTGGTGATCGAGGTTTCCGATGCCCATGCCCTCAATGTCAAGTCGGAAGCGGCTTGGGCGAATCAGCCTTTGGAATTTGAAGCGGGTAAGGGTCGCTATGGCAACCAGAACGTAGACCCCAATCAATATGCCTACGATGGCACGCCCATCGCTGCCAGCTCGGGCATTACCGCGAAGCTCAACGGCAAGATGACGGGGGATAAGTTTGACTTCACCATCCCCCTCCGCCTCCAGGGCAGTGAGCGCCTCACCTTTGCTCCTTTGGGTAAGGAAACCAATGTCAAAGTGGGGGCTAACTGGGGTGACCCCAGCTTTCAGGGCAAATGGCTCCCTGCAGATTCCACAATTGAGAGCGATCGCTTCGAAGCCAATTGGACCGTCCAAGCGATCGGTCGTAACTTCGGCCAAAGCTGGAGCGGCGACAGCCCTGTCTCTGACGCCACCATCCGCGAATCGCTCTTTGGTGTGGACCTGATTACTCCGGTAGACAACTATCGGATGTCCCAGCGCAGTTTGAAGTACAACTTCCTCTTCCTGCTGCTCACCTTCGTCACCTTTTGGTTATTTGAAATCACCTCAAAGCTGCGGGTTCACCCCTTGCAATACCTGCTGGTGGGGGCCGCGATGACAATGTTCTACCTGTTGCAACTTGCCCTATCCGAGCATATTGGCTTTGACCAGGCTTACCTGATCTCCAGTTCAGCAGTGGTGCTGATGATTATGAGCTATTCCATTGCGGTGCTGCGAGCCAAGTCTCGCGGCGTGATTGTGGGCTTGATGGAAGCGGGCCTATACGGCTACCTCTACTTCGTCCTGGCCAGCCAGAGCTACTCGCTGCTGATTGGCTCCTTTGGCCTTTTCGGCTTCCTGGCGGTGGCAATGTACTTCACCCGCAGCATGGAATGGCTAGAGCCAAATGAGCCTAGAGCCCCCAAGGCTCCTAAAGCGCCGAAGCCTCCCACAATGCCAAACCCACCGGCTCCGCAGCAACCTCTGCCTCCTGCCGACTCTTAGGCTTAGCTTGTTTGAAAATACCCGGTGTCGTTAGAGACACTGGGTGTTTCGCTAAAATCCAGATAACAAGAGGATTTCAGTGCTGGCGAGGCTTCTGTTTTTTGAGCATTGCTTGCTCGTCTTGCTCATGGATAAAATCATCAAACCAGCCGCTATAAGTCTGGGAATGGATGATCTCAGAATGCCCCATCATCTTTGATGCAGCTTTCTCGATTAGAGGTTGTTTGAGACTGCGGTCAAGCATCAAATTTGAAACCTCGACCAGCGATGAAATGTTGGAATCCCGTTAATTTGGGCAGTATTGTCGGTCATCCTGCTATCGCTAGATGCCTTTCTCAAAATACCTCTCACCTGGGAATCGGTTGGCATCTCCAAACGGTGATGAGCTGGGCGCATCGCCATACCGAGGATGGAAAGGATGGATTGCGCTACCGACGAACGAGGCTATTTTGATTGAGGCATGACTAACATGGCATCGCCGAAAGAGTAAAATCGATACCCCTTCGCGATCGCCTCTTGGTAAAGCATGAGTAAGCGATCGCGACCTGTCAGAGCGCTCACCAGCATCATCAAGCTGGACTTGGGTAAATGGAAATTGGTGATTAGGCCATCCACAACCTTCCATTGATAGCCCGGATAAATGAATAAATTGACTTTTCCTCGAATGCTCTGGAGCCCACCGCTTTGGGCAGCGGCCCCCTCTAGGGAGCGCACTGCTGTTGTCCCCACCGCAATAACTCGGCCTCCTCGAGCTTTAGTTGCTTGGATTTTGGCAACGGTTTCTGGAGGCACTTCCACCCATTCACCATGCATTTCATGGTCCGTGATTGTTTCTGCCTCGACGGGGCGAAAGGTCCCTACGCCCACATGGAGGGTGACAAAGGCTCGCTTAATGCCCTGGGACTCCAAGTTGTCGAAGAGCTCTGGGGTGAAGTGCAGACCTGCCGTGGGGGCTGCAACGGCACCGGGCGTCTTGCTATAGATCGTCTGGTATTGGTCTTTTTCGGCGGTGGATTGGGTGATATAGGGGGGCAAGGGCATCTCCCCCAAGCGGTCTAGGCAGCTCCAAAAGTCGCCGTCGTGAGCTTGAAACTGGACTAGGCGACCCCCAGTGGCGGTATCAAAATCGAGAATCTTGGCCGTCATTAGAGGGCGATCGCTCCCACGGTTCCCGCTAGAACCCAAGTGAATTTCAACACCGGGTTTAAGGCGACGGCCTGGTTTCACGAGGGCAAGCCATTGGGGAGCCTGGGGATCAGGCTGCTTTTCTTCCAGTAGTAAAAGTTCTGCCTTGGCTCCGGCTCCTCGTACTGCATCAACCTTATGGCCATAGAGCCGGGCGGGTATGACTTTAGTGTTGTTGAGGACGAGCAGATCTCCCGGCTTGAGGAGCTGGGGCAATTCGTAAAAGTGATGGTGGGCCGCTGCGCCTTGGGTCGGGATGACCAAAAGGCGAGAGCGATCGCGGGGAACCACTGGATTCTGGGCGATGCATTCCGGTGGAAGCTGATAATCGTAGCTAGAGAGTTGCAGGTCAGGAGATAACAAATCGTGAAAACTTGCTTTTTCTGGGATTCGTTTCTATTTTTGCAAAGTACGCTGAGGATGGATAGTAAATTATCGCTGTGAAGCAGTGGTAATGTGCCAAAGCAAACGGAGTTTGATGGCTTTGTCCCAGACAAGAGCCATCACCCATTTGTTCTCTTACCTCAGTTATCACCTGTGAGCGGGTCGACCATGTCTGAAGAGCCAACTTATAAATGGCCGCTGATTTTTCTGTTCATTTTGCTGACGCCTTTGGCAGCTTGGACAGGCTGGAGGTGGGCTAGTCAGCCTGATGCCAGTGAGCGCACTGTACAGCAGCCTGTAACGCAAGATACAGGAGATATTTTTATTACATCTGCTGAGCCTCGAAATGTCGCTGCTTTGCCTGCTTCCACGAATCAGCTGGTGACCCTGGAGCGCTGTGTGGTCAAGATGGTACAAGCAACGGATCCCAACCCACCTTTAAGCATTCGAGATCAGCCTTCGCCCACTGCAACGGTGATTGCTGAAGTCAATAATGCTCAGTTCTTGGATGTCGTCAATCAACAGGGCGATTGGTTTGCGGTTACCAGCCCGGCCCAGGGCTGGGTGCCCAAAGGACTGACCAGCTATAGCTGCAATACCAAGCTGGCTAAGATTCAAACCATTCCCAAGGACCAATCTGCAGGGATTTTGGGACGTTTTATTGGCACAGGCACCCATGTGTATAAGTTGTCTTTGGAAAAAGGGCAAGAACTGACGATTACAGGTCGGAGCGGTAACGGACAAATGCCAACCCTCATGTCTCCCAGCCAGGCGGTGTTGTTTTCTGGGCCTGAAAACGGAGAATCGGACTTATGGTCTGGCAAGCTTGGGGAGACCGGAGAGTATCAGCTCGTTCTAGATTCTAATTTCCAGGGCTATGGCTACGCCTTTAATTTGGATGTTGAGTAGACCTGAGTGCTCAGGCCGTTTGATATTCGCTTCCCCTGCTTTCCTACTCCCCTGGGCGAGAGAGAAGGGAAGAGAGGGCTTTAGGAAATGAGATCGGTTTGACCTCTGCTGGCCTGAGGTTGAGTCATGCCTCTGGCTAGGTCTACCGCAGACAACGACAGGTGAGCCACTTTGAGAAGGCGGTGAATCTTCTCGTTAAATCCCTTGGATAGCGCCTTGTTCTTTAAGAATAGGGCGCTTGTTGCATTCATGACGGGGGTGAGAGCTGAGCTGGGGAGTTGCTGCAAAAACTGGGTCAACCCGCCCGTTGACAGTGGCTTGAGCGAGAAAACTCTGTAAAAACACCGCTTATTTGCCTCAACAACAACTATTTTTTGAAAAAAGAGTGCAAAAAAATCAGCCATGTGCTAACGTCCTGGCAGACAAGAAAACGTGGCAACGAAAAATGCCCCGAAATGCAATCTAGATCTCATAAGAAAGAGATTTAGAGAAAGCAATTTCGGTGATACAAAAATCCGATTACCAAGCTCGTAGCTGGCGCGATCGCTTGGGTTTCAATCCGGTACTGCAATACTAAGCGGAACTAATTGAAAATGAACCAGACACAATGGCGCGAGCTAGATCCCAAAAATTTGCCTGATAGCCCCGGCCTTTATGCTTTCTTGTGGCGGCAACAGTGGCTCTACTTGGGCACTGCTGAGAGCCTAAAGAAAGAACTCAAACGTGAGCCTTGGCCTTATAAGATTGCCAAAAGCCTAGATGAGGCAAAGCTTCTATGGATTCCCACCGAAGATTATCGTCGTGTGGCAATGCAGATGGAGCGTGTGCTTCGTTTGAAGTGGAAGGATGCGATGCCTGCGGAGCTGCCTAAGCGTAAGCGTCCTTTAAAATGTCGCTTACTTAAGAAAAAGAAAGCTGTTCCTCAAGAGAGAATGCTAGCTCGTTCTTTGACTTACTCGTAATTGATTTTGAGGGCTTGAACACCATAGAAATTTGGTTCAGGCCCTTGTGTATTTCTGGTTGTCAATTGAGAAAGCCTGCTCTTAATTTAAAGAGCAGGCTTTCTCATCTTTTATAGGGTTGGAGAAACCTAAGCAAGATAACTATTTTGAGTGAGTTAAATTGATCTTTTTGGCGAAATTTTGAATTTTACAAGACGCCCCAGCGCTTTTCTGGGGGGAATCGAGTAACGGTTCTCAAAGGCCAAGGGCAACAAACTTGAACTGGCTAGATTGCTTGACTGGTAAGCAGTTAGGTTCAAAGCACTGGACTTGGCTGCGGGCTGATTCTACCTCATTACGCTATCTTTGCAAGCTTATGGGAGAAAATTTGCATTGGCGAGGGGAGGAGTCCCTTGATTCCCCCCTTGGTCAAGCTGTCTATTCCCCTTGGCATTGGCCAAGTTGTCTAGGCGGTCTAGGTGGGCTAGGCCAAGGGGAATAGTGCTGCCAATAGCCAGCTAAAGAATAGGGAGCAGCCAATGGCATAGCTCCAGGGATCGCGGTAGGCACTATCAATGAGATTGAACATGGCCATCAAAATGGGGAAAAAGGGCAGCAGGATGGCGATAAAGCCAATTTCTGCAATGCTGTAGGCCACAGAGCTAAATCCAGCCACGAGGACAAAGCTTTGCAAAAACCACCAACCAAGGCGCTGGAGCCAGCGACCTTGGTGTTGGCTGATACCTGCGGCCATAAACCAAGGCAGACAAGCGAAGGTAAACAGGGGCCAAAGGGGGATGCGAGCCGGAATCAGGAGCCAGGGCATCCAGGTGATGTGGGCTAGGGCTCCAAAGGCAAACCAGAGGCCGATGAAGATAACGCCTCCTCGGGCTAGGCTGGGGACTTGGGGTTTGGGTAGGTGGCCTTGGCAAGCTAACCAGACGCTCCCAGCGATGAGCAGCCAGAGGGCCACAGCACTGCCCACTTGGATGCCTCCCAAGGTTTGAATTTCTACCACTTCATTGATCTGTTGGAGACCCACTGCGGCGACGACGGGGGCCAGGGCTAAGCCCAGGAGCTTGCGCCAGTGAGGAATGTTGAGTGGACCTGGTAGACCAGCGCTAAGGGTGGGCGCGATCGCCATCATTGCAGCTAGGCCGCTGAGCCAGTGTAGGCCAAACCACATGAGGCGACGATCTTTATAGGCTGGCTGGGGCGTTTCAGGTTTTATGTCAGGCTCTGTCTCAATGTCGAAGGTGCGGTTGAACCAACTAATGACATTTTCATGACTGCGATCGCTAAACAAAATTGCGATATGTTCCACGCCCGGTAGATCCAGCCGCTGACGAGCATTGCCTTGGGCCAGGGCCGTTTCTAGGGCGAGTCGGTCACTTTGAATCCCAGCAGCACGGGTGACTTCTGCACGGGCATCACCGAGTAATTGCCCCACGGGACTCTCAGTCACAGGAGGGCGGCGATCGACGCTGGGAATATTACTCTCGCTCCCGGCGGCCCGCATGATTTTTCCAGCGTTGAGCTTAATTTGATCCGTTTCCCACGCCCCCACTTGCACTTGTAAATTACGAGGAAATCGAAAGGTGACCGGTGCTGGGACGGGGGCGACGGCGACGGTGGCCGCAAAGCTCGCTGGATTTTTGACGGCAGTGGAGAGGGTGGCGTAGCTACCGAGGGAATGGCCCAGGCTGGTGAGCCGCTTGGCATCCCATTCAGGTTGTTCCTTGAGGGCCTCCCAGGCCGTTTTGAGGTTATTTTCTAGGTCGCTGCGCTGGAAGGGGTAGCCATTGCTGCCATGGCCGTCAAGGTCGAATAGCATGACCGCATAGCCACTGTGGGCCAAGGTATAGCCATAGCCCAGCATGAGCTGCTTTGAGCCGGTGAAACCATGGGCAATGAGGACACCAGGGGCGCTGCGCTGAGCACTTTTGGGAGCCAGAAAGGTGAGGGGAACGGACTCCTTGGTAAACGATCGCACAACGAGGCCATCGCGGGCTGAGAGGACTTGGAACCAGGCGATGACCATGAGGGCGATCGCTGCCACAAAAAAGACCCAACGTCGCTGGGTCATGGGGATCTTTCTCGCTCGCGATAGCTGATGGGAAGCAAGATCGGTTTTAGTCACGCCAGTTAGAGCTGAATCACAATGGGAACCACAGATTTCTATCCTACTGTGACTGCCTGCTTTAAAGACTGCCCTAGGTCACGGTAGAAGATCGCAGCGGAGGTATCTGTGTGACTGGGTTTGGACTGGCTCAAATATGGCTGGAAGCGATGGGACCGTGGCGATATGGCTATGTTGCCACGGTCTAAGGAATGGAGTATTGATGAATCCCGTAATCTGATTCGCTCCTCTGTTTCAAGGGGGAATGGAGGGATCGGGCCGAGGTAAGCCCAACAGCCGATCTCCCTCCAATGCCCTTTGCAGTGCCTGAGCTTGCCTAAGGCAAAGGGGGGAAGTGTAATTTAACCTGAGTTCGACAGCCAAACAGCCGACCTCTTTCCCTAGCCCTTACTCCTAAAGGAGCAAGGGAACCGAACACAAAATCGAGGCTTTCAGCTTCGCTTGGTTCCCCGCTCCTTTAGGAGAGGGGCTAGGGGAGAGGA
>CALIGI010000164.1 GCA_938021205.1 uncultured Pseudanabaenaceae cyanobacterium | reverse complement strand
CTCAAGCCCTACCGCAAATATTTAACTGACCTAGAAGTCCACACCATGGAAACAACCCACTGGCCGTTCCTATCCATGCCTACCGAATTTGAAGCCGCCATCCGCCGCTTCTTAAAAAGGTTTTCTCAAGAGCGTAAAGACTAAGACAACCGCATTCCTCAATCTCTAGATCGCACCCACTCAACTAGGAGCAAGCGCTGACACCGCCAGCTTAATCAAGCCCAAACGAGTTCCAACCAAATCCGAGAAATAAGCATTGGGGTCCTGGGCCACCCAGCCCACCTGGGAATTCAGCCGCACCTCAAAATGCAAATGAGGTCGCTCAGAACTTGGCAATCCCGTCTGGCCCACCAAGCCCAGCAAAGTATCTTGCTCAATGACCTGCCCCTTCATGACCTTAACCTCACTCAAATGGGCATAGCGCGTTTGCAACCCCCGAGCATGGTTAACGACCACCAAATTCCCATAATCTGTCTGCTCCCCCGCGAAAGCAACCGTCCCCTTGCCCACGACAAAGACACCATCACCTACGGCAGCATTTAGGTCTACACCGCTATGGAACATCGATTCTTTCAAAGACCCAGTCACTTGCCAGCCATACTGCACCAATGCATCAGCAGATGTCACCAGGGGATAGCCAGTCAAAACAGAGCGATGTCCTGGCTTAACGGCAGCTCCTGCAACAGTCACACCAGCGGCAGTCGCCACCGGCATTTTCTGGCGAACTGCCATTTCTGTGGACTGCCATCGCACGCCGGGGACAAAAGCCGTGAGCCCAGGCTCGGTACAGCCATTTTGCTCAAATAGTGTCGCAGCGGGCACGGAGTAGCGTTTGGCTAAAACAGCCCAGGATTGGCCTTCAGTCTTAACCTGAACACCATCGTAGGGGGGAATTTGCAGGGTTTGACCTGCCACAACAGCAGCATCACGGGCCACAGGGTTCAGTCCCTGAAGCGTGGCCGTGGTAACGCCGTAGCGCTGGGCGATCGCCCCTAAGCTCTCTCCCTCAGCCACAATATGGAGCTGCTGACGCTCCAAGGCGGGGGGATCACAACCCAATTCAATCGCGCTGGGTGCTTTCGTAGCATCGGTCTCTGGCAAGGCTTCTTCCAGATTGACCTCTGCAAGCTGCTGAACCTGGGCAATCGCAGGTGCAGCGGCCATAGCGACGGTGCTAGCGATCGCCAGGCTCCCGGCAAGTCCCGTTGCAGATTGGAAGAAATACATATTAGAGAAGCGTTAATAATCACAATAAGACGACCCATTCACCTAAAGGCTGCAAATAGGACAAAATGAGCCGCACTTAAAATCAATCCTACGACCGTCATTCCTGGTCGGGAAAGATTCCCAAGCCACATCTTAAAAATCCAATCCAGGCCGCCAGGCTCCAAAAAGCCTCCCCAGCCAACTAGAAAACTACTGAATAAACTCTTCCACCGTCAGTTTTACTGCTTCCTGATTGAAAGGCAACTCATTATTAATCGCTTCAATTTGCTCAACCTCCATGGCACTAACCTGCGTGAGGTAATTCGTCAAAACCTGGCCAAACTGCTTGTCGTAAAAGCGATGCATACTGTGGTGGGCCGTAGCTGGAAAACCACGCCGTTTTTTGTGGGAGCCCCCCGCACCCGGATCAAAGATTTTAATGCCATTTTCGATGCCCCATTGGATCGGGGTGTAGTAGCAAGCGTTGAAGTGAAGGCAATCAACCTCCTCAAAGCTGCCCCAGTAGCGACCATAGAGGCGATCGCCCTTATGCACGCAAAAGGACATGCCCACGGGATCCGCAATGGTATTGCCCTCGCCATCCACCGGCACCGCTGCGGCCAAGACCAGCCGATGGCGAGCCGTTTCATAGAGCTGGGTGAAAAACTCTGGCGTTAAATATTTACTGCCCCAATAGCCAAACTTGTCGCAGTGGTTACTGTAGAAGCCATACATGAGCTTGAGCAGCTCCGGCGTAATCTCATCGCCCGTGAAGGTACGCATCTCCAGCCCCGCCTTGGTAATGGCCTTCATCTCCCGCTTGATGTTGCGCCGCTGATTGGCGTTGAACATCTTCAGGTAGTCGTCGTAGGTCTCAAATTCACGGTTGTGCCACACCGAGTTGTGGTGCATCCAGGGGGTAAAGCCACAAGCTTCCAGCATGGGTCGCCAATCGGGGTCCACATAGAGGAAGTTGCAGCCCAGGATGTTATTGCGATCGCAAAATTGATCGATCACCGAGACCATGGCTTTCGTCATGGCACGCTCATCTTCACGGGGGTCAATCAAAAAGCGATAGCCCACTGCCGGGGTAAAAGGCGACATCCCCACCAGCTTGGGGTAATAGTTAAGACCAAAGCGATCGGCTAAATCAGCCCACTGGTGGTCAAAGACAAATTCGCCATAGCTGTGGCCCTTCACATATAGTGGCGCAGCAGCAACAAACTCTCCTGCCTTCCATACAGTCAAATGCAGAGGCTGCCAGCCCGTTTCCGGCTTGACACTACCAGAAGCTTCTAAATTGTGGAGCCAGTCCCACTCAAAGAATGGCGTGTTAAGCGGCTGGGCCAGGGCATCCCAGGCAGCCTTAGGTACGTCAGCAATGGCTTCAACCCAGCGGAAAGTGTATTCGGCAGGGGCTCCAGTCAGGGAGGTCTGCGGTTCTATCGCCATGGAGATTTGGGCTATGTCTGAGCAAGGAAGGCAAACTGAATATTGAGCCAGCGTTGTCACAATCTCAGGGCCAATATCTTCAGCATAGTGAATCCTCCTCATTAACGGAGCGGCGAACCTAAATAATTCCTATTTTTAGAAATATTCAGATCACCCCATCAAACCCAAAGTGGCCAAGGGATTAATCCCTCGGCCACTTTGGGTCATCATCTCAAAACCAGATGCTCTTATGGGAAACAGCAAAGACACCTACGCGAACTTGCTACCCACTGAGAAACTAGGCGCAAAGCTCGCATGCTTTGCGCTGGTCATCTGCTGGAGATTAGACACCTCGTTAATCAGTCCCACCTGGCGAGAGTATTCCTGACGCAGGATCGAGATATAGCGCTCGCGCTCTTCATCGCTACCCGCCCGCTCCAACATGCTCAACGCCATATTGACATTGGACAGAGGCGTACGGAATTCCTCAAGCATCTTATCCAGCAACTTGGCCTTCATCGCCACCAAGTCTTCCTGGGTGCGAACCTTCTCCTTAAGGCTCTTGTTCAGCGTTTGCTGCGTCTTGTACTGCTGCTGAACCGCCTCCCGGCGGGTCAAGCGAGTGCGCACAGTGCGCAATAGCTCATCAACAGTGAAAGGCTTTGTCAAGAAATCATCGGCTCCCATCTCCATGCCCTGGCGTTGATCTCCGCGCCCAGAGCGAGCCGTCAGAAAGACAAAAGGAACTTCCCGAGTCCGAGGGTTGGCCCGCAGGGATTCGAGCACGCTATACCCATCCATCTCGGGCATGTTGATGTCGCAGATAATCAGGTCCGGCAAAGCCTCCTGCACAGCCTCAATACCGGCACGACCGTTTTGAGCCGTTGTCAAGCTGTAGCCCTCTAGATTGAGAACATCCTCCAGACTGTCTCTAATTAAGGGCTCATCCTCGATCAATAGAATCTTCGGCATAGATTTACGGACAATCGCTAGGGGATAGAGAGCGGTATAGATACCGAAAATGCTAGCAGTATGCATACCTACATAAGAATATATCTCTACGCAGAGAGTTTTGTATATATCTACACGGCATTAGAACTTTTACGATCAAAAAGAGACCTTTCTTCAACTCCCTCTCAAAAACAGAAAACTAGTCCAACAGACGAATCTTCGGCGACTCTACTGCCCCAAGAGGAGGCCAGAGAGCGGCAAGCGTTCACCCAAAGAAAGCAACATAGGGTAAGACTGCAAGCCGGACGATCCCAGGCAGCCTCCTAGAACATTTAGACTATAAAATCGAGTAGATTTGTCCAAGGTTTCAATACCATGGACCTGGGCCTCAGCATCCTGCTTGCTTTCATTTGTTCCTTTCCTTACTTGTTTTTACCGTGAGCGCTTCCTCTTCTGATCAGCTTTCGATGTTTGCCGATGCTGCCAATGCAGAGGGCTCAGCATCAACCCATCCCCAGGACGTCGCCACAAGATTGAAGGAACTGCGATCGCTCCTCACGGACGCCAGTAACGCTTACTACATCCTCGATACACCCACGCTAGAGGACAGCGTTTACGATCGCCTCTACCGGGAACTAGAAGCATTAGAAGCAGCAAACCCAGAACTAGTAACCCCAGACAGCCCAACCCAGCGCGTGGGCGAGCAGCCCGCTGAACAGTTCAACTCCGTCGAACACAACCTCTCTCTCTACAGTCTGGAGAACGCCTTCGACTACCCAGAACTACAAAAGTGGGACGAGCGCTGGCGCAAGATTGAGGACCGGGCAGATGCGGCCTATGTGTGTGAGCTAAAGATTGATGGCTCGGCAATCGCCCTCACCTACACCGACGGCGTCCTCACCCGGGGTGCCACCCGAGGCGATGGCATTAAAGGCGAGGAGATCACCCAAAACGTGCGGACGATTCGCACCATTCCCCTGCGACTCAACGTGGAGAATCCCCCCAAGCAAGTGGAAGTGCGGGGCGAGGCCTTTATCCCCCTCAATACCTTTGAAGAGATCAATCAAGCTCGCGAAAAGGCGGGAGAGGAACGCTTTGCCAACCCCCGGAACGCGGCGGCAGGCAGTCTACGTCAGCTGGACTCCCGCATGGTGGCGGAGCGACGACTGGATTTCTTTGGCTACACGCTCCAGTTTCCCGATGGCGTGGAGCTACGCGATGACTTCAAGCCCCAGAGTCAATGGGAGTCTTTGGAACTGCTGCAACGCATGGGCTTTCGGGTCAATCCCAACCGCAAGCTTTGTGAAAGCTTGGAAGCGGTACAGGCCTACTTCGACGAGTGGGACACCAAACGCCATGACCTGCCCTATATGACCGATGGGGCCGTAGTGAAGCTGAATGACAGCCGCCTCCAGGAGGAGTTGGGCTTCACCCAACGCTTCCCCCGCTGGGCGATCGCCCTGAAGTATCCCGCCGAGGAGGTGCCCACCACGGTCAAGCAGGTGACTTTCCAAGTGGGACGGACTGGAGCCGTGACCCCCGTGGCGGAGCTAGCGCCGGTGCAATTGGCCGGAACCACGGTAGCGCGGGCGACCTTACATAACGGCGATCGCATCAGCGAGCTGGACCTGCACATCGGCGATACCGTCGTGGTGCGCAAGGCCGGAGAAATCATCCCCGAAGTCGTACGAACCCTGGCGGAGCTGCGCCCCGCTGGGGCCACAGCCGTGAAAATGCCGATGGACTGCCCCGAATGCGACCAGGCTTTAGTCCGTCCAGAAGGCGAAGCCGTCACCCGCTGCGTTAACAATGCTTGCCCAGCGATCGTCACCGGAGCCCTAATTCATTGGGTCGGTCGTGACGCTCTGGATATTGACGGCATGGGCAAAAAGCTGGTGGAGCAGCTCGTAGATAAAGGAATGGTGAAGTCCGTTGCCGATATTTATCAACTCACCACCGATGAACTGGCAAGTTTGGAACGCATGGGCAAAAAGTCTGCCCAAAACCTGGTCAAAAGCATCGCCGATTCCAAGGCTCGCCCCTGGCCTCGTGTGCTTTACGGCCTGGGCATTCGCCATGTGGGCAGCGTCAATGCCCAGGTATTAACAGGCCAATTCACCAGCGTTGAAGCCTTGAGTGGAGCCGAGCTGGAAGCGATCGCCCAGGTCTACGGCATGGGCGATGAAATTGCCCAGTCGGTCAAAGATTGGTTCAGTGACGAGAGCCACCAGCAGCTCGTCACCGCACTTCAGCAAGCCGGTCTCCAATTTGTCGGCGAGCAACCCACAGAGGCCCAGGGGGAACAACCTTTTGTAGGCCAGACCTTTGTCGTCACTGGAACATTGCCCACGCTATCGCGCAGTGAAGCCAAGGCTTTGATCGAACAAGCCGGGGGGAAGGTGACAGGCTCGGTCAGTAAAAAAACGAGCTATGTCGTAGTAGGTGAAGACGCAGGCTCGAAGCTCAAGAAAGCTGAGGATCTGGGCATCGCCTTGCTTAACGAGACGGAGCTACAAAATCTCCTAGCCTAGCTATCCAGACCAGATTTATAGCGAAAGCTCTGATTATTCAAGACTTCAAAACAGAATCCGGAAAATATCCGTAAAGATACGGTGAACGTTCTTGTGTACCTCCGTCATAATGTTGTTCAGTAGGGACAAGGCAAATAAAGTTTGGGCATCTACCAATTCCCAGGCTGACGCTTCAAGAGCCAATTTAAAGTTTGGGCATCTACCAATCCCCAGACTGGCGCTTCAGTAAGTACGTATTTCCCTAGTCAGGAAAGCTACATCATGTCTGGTCTACCTTCCCCTACTCAGCTAGGGCGTTTCTCTAAGCTTGCAAAGCAAACTTCCTTTGGAATCGCCTTAGCTGCTACAGCTT
The DNA here is from genome assembly GCA_938021205.1 of uncultured Pseudanabaenaceae cyanobacterium. Taxonomy (GTDB): domain Bacteria; phylum Cyanobacteriota; class Cyanobacteriia; order PCC-9006; family JAAUQQ01; genus JAAUQQ01. Next base: position 16,938 of record CALIGI010000164.1, on the reverse strand, counting down.
CTATTTTTTACGCTGGTTCAGTCCGGCCCGCTAATGCTGCTCTCTCTTTGGCCTTCGGGTCAAACGTGGGCAGCATTTCCGTTTTGGGCAGTAATACTGCTTGGGAAAGCCCGACCATTCCTCAGAAAAAGCCCATCAATTTGATGGATTATTACAATCAGCTTTCAGCACCGGAGCGATCGGTCCTAGGTCTACTCAGTTTTGGTAGCTTCGGCCTAATGGCAGCGTTCAGGCCCCTGGATCAGCGGATGAAGCGCCCTTAAAGCCCCCAGCGCCCCTCAGAGAATGCTGAGTGTTACAGCATTCTTGCAACATCTTGGCAAAAGATGCCGCGAAGCTTTGTCCAGATCACTCAAAAATACATCCATTGCAAAAACACCAGGTGTTTCGCGAAGTCCCTCCCTTAACAGAGAACAACGCAAACACCTGGTGTTTCGTCGCTAAAAACGAACTGCCTCGCTGAGACTATCAGCAACAGGCTTAATTGCTGCTCACTAAGCTAGCCTCCTTCACCGCAGGCTTAGCCGCTGCATAACCAATCAAATCCGCCACAATCTTGCCAGAGCTCAATACACCTGGAACTCCAGCACCAGGGTGAGTACCAGCACCTACCAGGTAAAGATTCTCAATGTCCTCACTCTGATTGTGGGGACGGAACCAAGCGGACTGGGTCAGCGTAGGCTCCACTCCAAAGGCACTGCCTCGGAAACTTTTCAGCTCACCCTGGAAATGGTCGGGGTCAATGTGGTGCTCCGTGACAATGTGCTTGGACAGCTCAGGCATATAACCCTGGTCTTCCAAGTACTTCACGATGGAGTCGCGATAAGCCTGAGCCTTCACACTCCAGTCGATATCCCCTTTTTTCATATTGGGCACTGGTGAAAGGATGTAGAACGCATCGCAACCCTCAGGAGCCAAGGACTGATCCGTCTTGGTAGGACGATAAACGTAAAGAGAGAAGTCATCCGCCAACAGTTTGCGCTGGAAGATATCGTCCAGCAGCTCCTTGTAGCGAGGACCCATGATGATTTCATGGTGGGCCAAGTTGTCGTACTTCTTATCCGTACCCACGTACATGACGAAGGCGGACATGGAGTACTTGAGATTCTTCATGCGGAAATCGCTGTTCCACTTGCGATATTTCTTCGGCACCATCTTCAGATAGGTGTTGCCAATATCCGCATTGCTGACAACAGCATCCGCCGAGATAACCTCGCCGTTCTCCAGGCGAACGCCCTTAGCCTTCTTGGTGGCGTCATCAATCAAGATTTCTTCAACGGTGCTATTTAGGCGCAACTCACCGCCACACTCTTCATACAGCTTGACCAAGCCTCGAACCAAAGCTCCAGTGCCGCCCATGGTGAACCACACGCCCATCTCCTGCTCCAGCCGGTGAACCATGGTGTACATGGCGCTGGACTTGTAGGGATGGCCACCCAAGAACAGGGGATGAAAGCTGAAAGCCTTACGGAGGCGATCGTCCTTGAGATAGCTATTCACAATCCCTGCCACAGAGCGGTAAGCCTGGACCTTAACCATGTCCGGGGCTGCCTTCATCATGTCCCAGAGCTTGATGAAAGGCTTATCGATCAAAGGCATTGCCTTTTCGTAGGTCTCCTGAGCCTTGGCTTTGAGCTTCTCGTAGCCTCCTAAATCAGCTTCATTAAATTCCTTGATCTGGCGCAGCAGATCTTCTTCGTTATCGCTGTAGTGGAAAACAGATCCATCTTCAAAACGAATGTTGTAGAAGGGGTTGAGTTTCACTAACTCAAAGTAGTCTTCGCGCTTCTTACCGGCATTTTCGAAGATATCGTCAATGATGTAAGGTGCCGTAATGATGGTGGGGCCTCCATCAAACTTATAGCCGTCCTGCTCGTAAACATAGGCACGGCCACCGGGCTTATCGCGATTGTCAAGCACCGTGACGTCATGCCCCTGGGCCTGGAGGCGACATGCTGCGGAGAGTCCGCCAAAGCCACTGCCGATGACAACAATTTTCATTCCCAAAATCCCTAGCGACGCTCGCATGACCGCTACTCCAGTGCTATTTCAAAGCAACTACTCAGAAAAAATAACTAGCCTAAACAGACCATTTTTCCCGAGAGAGCCCCCCAAACAGCGAGTAGCTATACTTTTGTGAATATAGCATCCAGATTCAGCCGAAGCGAGGGAAATTCCTGATTTCAGCGGGGTTTGAGGCAAACTAGTCTCCCAAAGCTAAGCCTAAAAAGCTTCGGAATGTAACATTTTGCAACGTACAATGGGGCTAGAGATATCTTCATTAGCCAGACATCAGCTTAAAATGCTGGCGAATGGCTCAAAACATGAAGATGACTCAAGCTGAGGAATAAAGACTCACCGGACAATATTGCTAGGGCTATGGAGCGCAATGCTTTCTGGTAAGCTGACACCGCGAGCGATCGCAATTCGGTAGCGATTTGCTACTGCTTCAACCTCCTTAGATTCCCAACGCCTGCAGCGGCAGATTATCCCGGAAGCTAAGCCCGTTGTACTGAATACCGCTGCTCCTCGGTGTTTCTTTCGTCTCGGTTGTTTTGAGTCTGTCGGCCCCTTCGTTAAGGCGTGTCTACAGCCTCAGCAGTGATTAAATACATCGCCTGTCTCGAATGCTCCAACTGACTGAAACTCCTATTCGCTCGGCTCCACAGGTTTCTATCGATGATGCCTACGAGCGCTGTCGCGAAGTGACAGCCACCTACTCGAAGTCGTTTTACCTCGCGACTCTGTTGATGACCGAGGCAAAGCGTAGAGCAATCTGGGCGATTTACCTCTGGTGTCGCCGCACGGATGAGCTGGTTGATGGCCCTGCCGCTGCAACAACGACGCCTGCGACATTGGATCGCTGGGAACGCCAACTAGAGTCTATTTTCAATGGCATAGCCATAGATGACGAAGATGTCGCCTTGGTTGATACTCTCTCCCACTTCGACATTGATATCCAACCTTTCAGGGATATGATTGACGGCCAGCGCATGGACTTAGAGCGCAGCCGTTATCAAACCTTCGAAGACCTCAAGCTTTACTGCTATCGCGTTGCTGGCACGGTTGGATTAATGTCCACTGTGGTCATGGGGGCAGACTCTCCCCTAGCTCCTGCTCCTTGGGATAAGCCTAAACTCCATCCTCCAACTGACGAAGCAGTGGCTTTGGGCATTGCCAATCAGCTCACGAATATTTTGCGAGATGTGGGTGAAGACGCTCGCCGAGGGCGAATTTATCTGCCTTTGGAAGACTTGACAATGTTCAACTACACCGAAGCCGATCTCATCAACGGTGTCGTGGACGATCGTTGGCGAGCCTTAATGAAATTTCAGATTCAGCGAGCCCGAAATTACTATGCCGAATCTGAACGAGGGATCCGGGCACTTAATAACAACGCACGCTGGCCCGTTTGGTCTTCTTTGATGGTCTACAGCAAAATCTTGGATGCCATTGAAGCAAATGATTACGACGTATTCACCAAACGAGCCTATGTGCCGGGCTGGCGTAAAATGCTTTACCTGCCAATAGCCTGGCTGCGTTCCAATGTTCTTTAAAGGCTTAGTCTTCTTAAAGTTCGGAACGAAGAGATGATTCAATTACGTAAGCATTTGTGTAATTTTTTGTCTATGCAGCGCTCATCGTAGGTACAGCGACTTCGATATAAATTTAGATGCTAAAAAGGAAGGGGAATATGGTAGCTCACCATGTTCCCCTTCCTTTTTAGACTTTTACTCCGCAAAGAATCTCTATCTAGCAGAGGTAAGGAACCTTACTAACTGTTTTGGGCAAGCATGGCCTTCAACTTCTCCAGTTCACTGGCCCAGCGTGGATCAGGCTGCATGCTCTCAGAACCGCCACCAGAGGAGGCAACAGCAGGTCCACGCTTCTTATTAGCGCCGCCACCACCGCCGCCACGCTTCTTATTAGCGCCGCCACCACCGCCTTCCTTAGTACCAGCAGACTCCGTGCGAGGCTGAGCCTTCTCAACCTTGATCTCCATATCCTTAATCGTGATGCCGTTGTACTTTTCGATAATGGCGTCAACCTTGCTCTCGTCTTCCACGGTGACGAAGCCAAACCCCCGGCACTTACCAGTTTTACGGTCTGTCACCAGCTTGGTAGAAACGCCCTCACCAGCATCTGCGAACGCAGCTTCTAGCTCCTGATTTTCTAATTCGTTGGGTAAATTACCGACATAAAGACGTACAGACACGGATCAGCCCTCCCAGGCAAGAATTCAAACAAACTTTCGATTGAGGCCACTATTGCCAGAACTCGAAACACCCAGAAAGCCCAACCAGGCTCAGCGGAGGAGTCCAATATCGACAAAACAGCTACCGCACCATAACTGTTCCGCTCGGTTACTCCTGAAGCGTTCAGGCAAAAATTTAATTAAAAAATTTTACGACAACGATTGGTCTCAGTGACTGGACTTACAACGGTTCAGAGGGATGTTATTCGCGAGAAGCACGGAAAGAACCGGCAATCATCATCCACATCGATTCCATGGATAAGATTATCATGGGGTCCGTCCTTCGCTTCGAAGACTAAGGCTGTTTTTTTAGACGTCAATGTTTAAGAAGATTTGTCTATCAACAGCGACGTTCTGGTCAAAGTGAGGTTTGGAACAGAGCGATCGCTTCCCTATTTGCTAGATTTACCTGTTCATCAATTTCCGACATTCTGAGCTCGCTTTGTCTCAATCCTATGGACAAAGGGATCTCAAGCGGAGATTGGTTGCCTCTACATCAATTCCAACTCAGGAGTAAAAATTAATTCCCCTCGTAATTTGATTCCCCTCTCTAGTCCGGGCAGAAGTCTAATTTCATTCAGAGACCTCAAGGGGATTTAAGACGCTTAAGTGCTTGACAGCGTTCTTCACAATTATTCAATCCATCTTCCAATTCACAGATTGTTTGGTGAGCTCTGAGGCCAGTTACTAGGGTTGTAAACAGTTTCTGCTGGGTGAGCTCTATCTTCGTCTTGTAATCGTTCACGGCATAATTCAGCACAACGGATTCCTCAGGAGCCTCGCCGGGCTGGCCAGTGCGGACCACAATCTGGATGGAACGATTGCCCATTACATCACGCACTTGCTCAATCACCCGTAGGCCTGCGTCACTGGTTTCCATGACGATATCTAGCAAAATAATAGAGATGTCAAGATGGGTCTCTAGAAGTTCGATGGCAGCCTGGCCAGAATAAGCCGAGAGAAACGAGAGTCGGCGATTTTGAAATCGAAAGCGACGCAGTGCTAGCTTGGTCACCTGATGCACTTGGGTGTCATCATCCACCATCATAATTTTCCAATGATGTTCTGCATCATTGGGATGCTCAGTGTTTTGGGCAACAGCGTCAGACATAGGAGATTGATCAGGGACAGGGCAGCATGGGGATTGGCTCAGCCCAATCGCTGAGTTTCACAACCTAAATTTAATATACTGATCCTCCCGCTTGAAGGTGAGCCAGAAGATAGGAGCAAAGCGTGCATTGGGATGGGCTAGCCTTCCTAAAGGCTAGCCCCTAACTGACAGAGTGTATCCAACTGAGCTGGTGTCAACCCTTGTAAGCCTTGCAGATTCATCCCTTCATAGGGACCAGGCGGTCGCAATGTCCCTAAGCAGCTCCCCTTACGGGTATCCCAAATCTTACAGGTACCGTCTTCGCTAGCGGTCGCGAGACGGCTGCCATCGGGGCTAAAGGTCACGGACCAAACAGCAGCCTCATGGCCCACAAGTCGAAGAAATCCAGGAGAAGTCTCGGGCAAATCTAAATCTGCCAGGCTTAGGGGCTGAGCTGCTGCCCCTCTAGAGGGGTCGAGCAGCGCTTTTAGAACGGGCCAGTCCCATAGGTGAATGCTGTTGTCTAGGCTACAGGTTGCCAACTGCTCTCCTTTGGGGTGCCAGGCCAGATCTGTGATGGGGCGATTGTGACTGGCCAAGCTTAACTGGCAAGTCCCAGACTCCAATAGCCAGAGCTTAAGCTGTCCATCCAAACCAGCACTGGCAAGGCAGTAGCTTTGGGGACAGACTCCCAAGGCCGTCACCCAATCCTTATGGCCATTCAACGGACGTACATAGTCACCCTCTTGCGTCCATTGGCGGATGCTGTGGTCTGCGCCACCACTAAAAACAAACTGCCCATCAGCACTAAAATTCACCGTACACACTCGGCTACTGTGCCCCGAAAGCTGAGCCAACTGACGGCCACTCTGACGATCCCAAAGGTGAATGTTGTTATCGGCACTACCGCTGGCGACAACGGTACCATCAGGACTAAGCCGCAGGGTGCAAACCCAATCTCGGTGGGATTGCGGAACGGGGACCTGGCCTTCCTGGTGACCAAGGTTAGGCAATCTGCCAGCACCAAAAACGAAGGAGCGATCGCCATGGGCCACATCTAAAAGCCGTACTTGATGATCCTTACTCGCCGTAATCACCGCTTGACCATCAGCGCTCCAGCGAGCAATCCAAAGGCCACGCTGCCCACAGCGATGAACTTTGTCCAGGAAGGGAGCCATGGAGGCCGGGGCAGGCGTTGGATTACGAGGGGACAACTTGGCGGCGATTTCTTTGGCTGACGGTCCATCTGACGCAGCCACGCCGACGAGGGCAGCCACATTCCAGAACCACAGGCGATCATCCCCGGCACAACTCACCAATCGCTGACCATCGGGATGCCAATCCACACAACGCATATTGGCCGCATAGCCCTGAAGTAAACTCAAGCGGCTGCCCGTCTGGGTATCCCAGAGACGCAGGGTTTGGTCATGGCCCCCACTCGCTAGGGTCTGGCCATCAGGACTAAATGCCATGGCCTGGATCCAGCCCTGGTGTCCCGTAAAAGTACGGCAACAGGTCCCCCATTCCACATCCCATAGCCGCAAACTTTGATCTCGACTCGCGCTGGCCAGCCAGCCTCCATCGGGACTAAAGGCGAGATGGCTCACCGGCCCGCCATGACCCTTCAAAATACGAATGAGTTCCCCGCTATCGCTATCCCATAAGCGCAAGGTTCCATCATGGCTAGCACTGGCGATGGTCTCGCCATCGGGACTAAAAGCCACCGCACTCACCCACCGCTCATGACCCAGCAATACCCCCAAATATTGCCCCGTGGCCACATCCCACAAACGCAGCGCCCCATCGCTACTACCGCTCACAATCATGTCTCCCTGGGGGCGGATCGCAATGGCATGAATCCAACTACTGGGAATGCGAATGACCCGCAGCAGATGCGGATCATGATGCTCGGAAACAACACCTGCTCTCTCCCCAGCCTGAGACATGCCGGCCTGCTGCATGGCCGGGTCTCGCTTCGGATCAGGGCAGACAAGCCCGACCTGATCTGCCTGGTGCAATTGGCGCAGGCCAGTAGAATCTGGAGCCAATAGGGGGCCCACAGACCAGAGCCGTAAGTTGCGATCGCCCCCTCCCGTCACCAGCCAGCGACCCGACGGCCCCCAAGCCAAAGACCACACGAAACGACTATGCTCTCGAAATTGAGCCAAACGCTGGCCTGTGGAAAGCTCCCACAGATCCACCTGCCCCCGGTCGCTACCACTGGCCAGACATTGGCCATCAGGGCTAAAGGCTAAACAATGGATTCGTCCATCCACAGGAGCATAGCTAGCTTGAAGCTGTCCCGTGACCAAGCTCCAGAGCTGAATCTGCCCCAGGGCATCTCCCAGGGCAACAGATTGGCCATCTGGACTGAAATCCAGGCAAAGGATACTGCCAAACACCTGGGCAAAGGTGGAATCAATCAAGCGAGAAAATTGAAAACTGACGTCATGCAACTTGGCCTGACACAAATAAGCCTGGCGTAGGGTCAACTGGGAAAAATCCATCCCAGTCATATCTACCCCCGCACAAAGCGCTAAATCAATTAAATTTCCCCCACAGTAGCCACTTTGACCAATGGGATGACTGCGCAGATCATTCAGAATGGATTGGATGACACTACGCAATCCGGCAGCTGTCCCAGCCCATTGACCAAGGTAATGGGCAATGGGCTGGAGAATTAAGGCAATCTGACTCTCGCGAATGTATTCCCGCGCCGTAGCCTTCATCAAGGCATGGCTATGGAGAATGGGCAGTAGAACGGCTTGATGGAGAAACGAAGACTGTCCCGGCGGCGGTCCCAGGGGAGCCGCTGCCAAAGATTGAGTCTCAAAGGGCTGATTCGCCGCCACCGACCGATGCTCCGGAGAAAGATTCACGACCCTCTGGGTCTCCGCTGCTGTCCCCTGAGGTAACCAGTCAGCCGAGAAAAGCGGGGGAGCCTGGCCATTGAGACCCAGGAGAGTTGAGCGCGATCGCCCCAGACTCTCCTCTCCACTCGGATGCTCCTGGAGCCACCCTCTTAGCCCTCCAACAATTTCCTGCACCGCTCGCTCAATGATGGCTCCAGTCATGTATTCCATCACTGCACCCTGGAGGCCATAGCATCCTCCCTCCCGCTGTTCCACCAAGGAACGCCCCCGCAAAGCAGAGAGGGCAGTCAGCAATTGAAACTTCGGCACCGCAGGCACTAAATCCGCCTGCAATGTTGCTAAATCCGTCCAGTCCCGATTGATCGCCAGCCAAGCCAGAATGGCGTATTCCAGAGGGGTCAAGCGCCGAATATGCTCCTCCAGCAACCGACGAACACCATCAAACGCAAAGACGCCTTCTGCCAAGAAACTGGCAATCGAGCCCCCAAAGAGCTCCTGGATCTGATTGCCCATCAACTTGAGTGCCAAAGGGCTGTAGCCACAAGCGCTACAGAGCGCCTCTCGCTCTTGGGCAGTCCCTTCTAAGGGTAATTCCAGGGCCAAAGCCTGGGTCACACTGGGAGAGCCACTAATGGCCAGACTGCGCACCGGCGATCGCGCTGCTTCGACCAAACTGACCTGGGGCAACTTCTCCCGACTCGTAACCAAAACACAACTCCCATGGGCGACCTCCCCCAAAGCTCGAAAGAAATTGCCATAGCCCTCATAGCCACTGCGATAATGGCCGCTAACCCCCTCTTTCAGCAAAGTTTCAGCGTTATCTAGCACCAGGAGACAGCGCTGCTGCCGCAGCAGCTCCAACAACTGCCGCTGTTCTCCATGAACCACCGTCTGCTGGGAGAGAAAAGCAACTAAATCTGCCAAGAGATTGTCCAACAGAGGAGCATTGCGCAAAGAACGCCACACCACGCAGTCAAAATCATCCTTTAACTGTTGTGCAATCTTGGCCGCGAGGGAGGTTTTCCCCATCCCCCCCATCCCCAACAGCGCCACCAAACGGCAGCTCAACCGTCCTTGTCCCCCCAAAATCATCGCCTGGAGCTGCTCTAACTCTGACTCACGACCATAAAATCGGGACACATCAGGAGCTTCATCCCAGTCGCAGCGCGTTTGCTCCAGCAGGTCCGGGGCAGATGAAGGCGTTACGCCGGGTTTAGGAGGGTGCGCAGGAACAATCACCTCTGAAACAGCAGCATCCAGATCAGACCGAGCTTGCACAACGGTATGGGATTCAGCATTGCTCTCTAACAGCAGTGGTAACTGCTGAATCAGCAAAGCTCGGAAACTCCGCTTGGTCACCTTACAACCTGTCAACTGGGACAAGCTGCGCCACAAACTCGCCCCCACTTCCCTTAAATAATCAGCATCATAGCCCTCCGCTTCAGCCATCTGGCTATAACCCTGCCCCTCCCAGGCACATCGAAAAACTAAACACTTCACCTCGTTCAAACTCCCCGGAGTCAGCAGCATCTCCAAGCGAGCGATCGCCTCATCAGCATTACGTGGGGAATGGTTCAGGTTCCGTGCCATAGTCCCTCAGGAAGCTTAATCAAAGCTCCAATCAAACAATCGAAAATGGACTGAAAGGGCATCACTGCCCTGGGTCATGTTTAAAATCTAGGTTGCCGCCCATTGCCATGCATGATTAGGCAGTGAACATTGAATAGAACCTGAGACTAGGTAGGACCCTGGCATGCTATATCCGCAGTTGTATTGGATACCTAACGGTCTAATTTAATCCTCGTTCCGAACAGTTGAGTCCAAGATATCTCCCGCCATACCCAAGATACAGAAGGCACCATCACCTTTAGAATAGCCATTCAAAACAAAGGTTCGGGAATGCCCCTCAGCTCCTGTCACAGCATCGAGAGCTCTACCACACCCAATTACAAGCATTTTCGGCGATCGCCCAGTATGCCTCCCCCCGCTCCTAAGACCAAACCCACTTTAAACCCACATTCTCCGCCCCCCCCCTACAAACAGGAAGCTTGAGACACCTCAAACAGCACACATTCTTCCCACAGACATTCCTCCTAGAAATCCGTACATTGATTCCATTCCAAGCAAACATCTCAAGATGATTCGGGCTTCTCCTGCAAGCTCCTGATGCCTCCCTCCACCCTGCTCCAGCAACAAAGGGGAATAACCTAAAAAGAGGCATTTGTACCCTATATAGCCAGGGTCACATCACTTTAGGAGATTCACATCACGATCACAGCGCTGCCCGGCAGGCAGTGATGTGAATAGAAACATCCTAACCAGTGGACCGTTCCTATAACTCCAATGAGACGAGTTGAGTCCTGTCAAATCAAAACCATGGCCTTTATCCTTAGCCGCTCAAACCCAATGGAAGTTGAAAATCCTAAATTTCCTTCCCTGGGTAACGACATACTGTTCATCAAACAATCTGACTCCGTGTCTAGCGATTCCTCCCTAGAGCTCATCATCGGCATCTATCCTAGCGAGCGCAGCGCGAAGGATGTCCTGAAATCTCTAGAGCGTTTACAGCGAGAGCAGGCCATTGTTCTGGTCAGTACAGCGATTCTCCTCAAAAACCGTGCTGGCCGCCTGCTCACCAGACAAATTGTTGATTGGAATATTGTTGAAGGAGGCCTGATCGATGGCCTGGCTGCCAGCATCGTTGCACTCCTTAGCCCCATTGGCTCCCTAGGAACCATTGCCTTTGAAGCAGGGGGATTATCAGTCGAAGTCCTGGTAGACAACTTATCTGAATTAGGCCTGGATTACACTGACCTAGTCACACTGACGAAAGCCACTAAACCCGGTAGCTCTATTCTCATTTCCCTCGTAAAACGCCCCTGGGCTCAGCGCCTCAATCAGGAAATGAGTCGAAAAGGCACTCGCTTATTGAACAAAACAATGGTGCCTGCGATGCGCTCTAATCTGGGGGACCATTTCATTGATCTAGCCCAGGCAGTCATTTTGGAGCACTCTCGCCAAAGCCACTATTAATCATTTTTTTGTAAATGTTCAAGCGTATTTAAGCTCCCTGGGAACAGCCTTGAACCCTGGGAACAGCCTTGAACAGGTAAAACAAAAATGACCTGCGAATTGCAGGCCATTTTCAAAGTCATTCTGTTAAATCGTCAAGCTGACGATAAAGCTTAGGATTTTGCAGCTTTCTTAGGAGCGGCTTCAGTCACCTCAACTTCGCCTTCGGCAAAGTTATTGGTGTTCACACCGGCATAGTTCACTTTTTCAAAGCGAACCACAACGGGGTACTTGATGCCGCTCTTATCTACCGTTGCAACGGTACCTACTTCGCGAAACCAGTAAGACTCTGGACGAAGAATTCGGACCTTTGCGCCGCGATCAACCATAAGAAAATCTCCTTTGATATCTGCTTTCGCTTTACTAAAAAGGCGAAACAGGAGGCCCCAACAACAAGTAAGCAGGACTACGAAACGCAGCCGCTACAACCCAGAGAGAGGGCACCGTAGGCCTATTTTGAACTCTCCCCAGAATATCCTCGCGACTCGGCTTAGCACGTGAAGAATTGTGACCTCAGCGAGTGACCAATGGAGGAATGCCAGCGGCTCTGGCTCCAACCATGGAGCTGGCTCTTTCTCGGAAAGAGATAGATCGCGACCCAGGCTCACAGTCCTCTACAACAGCCACAGCAATGACATGCAAGAAGCATCCCAGGCGAGTTTCAGAGCCAAGCCAAGCGAGTAGTTCAGCAGAATTCAGTCACGGGAATGTAGCTGACCTGGGGAAATCTAACGAGTTTCCCTCACCAAATCAGTCCCATAAGCAGATCCTTAGATATTTTCGCGGAGTCGCGAGGAATTCTTTATATGAATAAAATAAAATGTGGAAACCCTGTCTTAAAGGGTCTCAACAATGGTGCTCACATCTGGGAAAACCTTGCTTTATAAAGATTTTCCCTTAGACTAGGCCCAGTCTTCACTATCTAGGCATAGAGCCTGATGGTTTGAGTCTCTGGTAGCGAAGGCATTCCCGGAGGTCGATGTCTCTGTGGCTTCTACGAGTCATGGGCAATTGACATCGATTGAGTTCACGACGATCCGGTTGTCCAATGCCTTACCCGAGGCTAGGTCAGCGGGAGCCTGTCTACTGTGCGACCGAACCCTCTACCGTTTGAACTAATTCCCATGGTCACTTCGGCTTTTATGCGTCATTACATTTCACAGCGAAGGGTCACCCATGCTGTCACCCATGCTGCGAAGTGGGCCGCAACCTGCGCTGTTCCTGTGGCCCTGAGTCTAGGGGGAATTGGCTTGGGCGCGATCGCCCTATCCCCGTCACCCGCCTTCGCCCAGAGTGGCATCACGGTCCTGACGAATGGTGACCAAGGAGACACAGTCATTCGCCTCCAACAGCGCTTAGCAGAACTGGGTTTCTTCTCCGGCGAGGCAACTGGATTCTATGGCCCCCTCACCGAGGAAGCCGTCATTCGGTATCAAGAGACCCAAGGTCTATTAGCTGATGGCGTTGCGGGTCCAGAGACCCTAGGAACCCTACTGCCCAGTCCGGCTGCTCCCCAGCGAACCTCCCTGGCGCTCGACAATAGTCAACTGCGAGACCTCCAGGGCAAGCTCTCTCGCCTGGGCTTCTACCTCGGCGAGGTAGACGGCATCTATGGTCCCCAAACCGAGGCAGCGATCAATAGCTTCCAGAGCATTTATGCCCTTCCCGTTACTGGCGTGACGGATCGCCGCACCCTAGCGACCCTAGACCGTATCCATAGCCAAACAAGCGGTAGCGTCATCAGCGTAGGCAGCAACACCAACCCGAGTTTACCCACCACTGTCACCCAAACTCAGGTCTCTAGCACCAGCGTGAGCCTGCCTCCAGCGATTCCGACCGGCCCCACACTGGTGGCCAGCATTCCCCAAACCACAACCATTTCTAGCCCCCTGCCTCCGCCATCGTTCCCCAATGGGCAAGCAAACTTTGGTAATGGCAATTTGGACACCCTGCCAACCTTGGGTGGCAATAATCGGCCCATTCGCCAAACCCCTCAAGTGGCAGCGGCCCCCAGCGTCACGGGCTATCCCTATATCGTGGCTGTGCCTGTAAAGACCGGAGCAACTTTAGTTGAAGTTCGCCAAACGTCCGCGAATGCCTTCCTGGCAGGCTCTAAGCGCGGCACTTACATCCAGGCAGGGGCTTTCACCAACCGCGAAGATGCGGAGCGGGCAACACGGATTCTGCGCGATCGCCGTCTCGATGCCCGAGTGGTCTATCGTCCCAACTAGGCTCAGCCCCCATACATCTTCCAATATCTAATCGTTAAACAAAGCGGGAGTATAGCAAAGTCAGCGCTGTACTCCCGCTTTGCTTCCCTTCCCCAAAGCCCACAGACAGAACATTACGAAATGGATGCCAAACCATTTCAGCTGAGTGACAATACCAGCGGTTACCTTGCTTTCCCCTGCAAAGGTTGTCTATGGTGCTAGATGCGGTCCTAGGCGAAAAGTCTTATGGTTCTATTCCGGCCCCTGGTGGCAAGGGTTTTGTTCATTGGGGATTGGTTAAAGTCTCGCTGGGAAATCAATTGTCCCCCAGGCAAACAGAGCCAATTTTCATTGCGGTTTGTTACATCTGTCTTCGTAAGTTTGCTGGGTATTGCCGTTTTAGCATTGCCCTCTGCTGCGATCGCCAGTCCCCTGGGAGGCTTATCCCACAACAGCTTCGCCGTGGCTGGGGGCAGCATGTTTCACTTCTCGGGCGATCGCCCCACAAACCTAGGTATCGTTGCCAATCATCTCCAAGCCTGCCCCGACAGCCCCAACTGCGTCAGCAGTCAGAGCCTGGATGAAGAGCACCGCATTGAGCCGATTCAGCTCAAAGGCAATAGCCGTCGAGCCATACAGGCACTGAAGCATGCGATCGATGACTCCGAGCGCGCCGAAGTCATCAAGTCAGAGGACAATTACCTCTACGCCGAATTTACGAGTAAGCTCCTGGGCTTTGTGGACGATGTCGAATTCTTCATCAACGAAGATGAGAGAACCATTGAAGTTCGCTCTGCATCTCGCCTGGGTGAATCGGATTTAGGTGTCAATCGTAAGCGCATAGAAACGCTTCAGCAGCAATTTTGGACTCTTCTCGACAGTGAATCCCCATAATCATGAGCAGTGACAGTTCCGGGGCACTAAAAGCCTCTATCAAGGCCCATCGCCAGCAATATTCAGCCCTGGCCAACAAGCAATACTTCAACTACGGCGGTCAAGGTCCCCTATCTGAACCGGCCCTGGAAACTGTTGTTGCGGCCTATCGCAAGACCCAGAAGCTTGGCCCCTTCTCCGGTGCCGTCAATGGCTGGGTGACCCAGGTGCGTCAGGACCTGCGGGTAGCCATGGCAAATGAGCTGGGCTGTGAAGCCAATGCCATCAGCCTGACGGAAGACGTGACCATGGGCTGCAACATTCCCATGTGGGGGCAGGACTGGCAGGCCGGTGACCATATCCTGATGTCGGACTGCGAGCATCCCGGCATTATTGCCACGGTGCAGGAGCTACAGCGACGCTTCGACCTAGAGGTGTCCATTTGCCCGCTGATGGCAACGCTGAATGAGGGCAATCCCGCAGCGATCATTGGAGAGCATCTACGGCCCAATACGCGGCTGGTGGTGATTAGCCACATCCTTTGGAATACGGGTCAGGTCTTGCCTCTGAAGGCCATTATGGACACCTGCCAGAGCTTTGAGGCAAACCAACCGGTGCGAGTGTTGGTAGATGCAGCCCAGTCGGTCGGGGTATTGCCTTTGGACCTACCGGCTAGCGGCGTGGACTACTACGCCTTCACCGGACACAAATGGTGGTGCGGTCCTGAAGGGGTGGGTGGGCTGTATGTGCGGCCCGAGATTCGCGATGAGCTGGCTCCGACTTACATTGGCTGGCGGGGAATTTTATATGGCGATCGCGGTCAGCCCGCAGGCTGGCAACCCAATGGCCAACGCTATGAAGTGGCGACCTCGGCTTATCCGCTCTATGCGGGGCTCCAGCGGGCGATGGAGTTTCAGAACGAGTGGGGCGATGCCCAGGCTCGCTACGATCGCCTCCTCGCACTCAGCGCTCAGCTCTGGCAAGGCTTACAAAATATTCCTGACGTCACCTGCCTGCGCCATGAAGCGCCGAAATCAGGTTTGGTCTCTTTTCAACTCACCAGCGGCGCAAAGCAAACTAAGCATGCTCAATTGGTGAAGTTTCTCGAAGATCAGCAGATGTATGTGCGGCTGATTGTGGATCCGAATTGTGTTCGGGCCTGTGTTCATTACCTCAGCCTGGAGCATGAGGTGGAGCAACTGGTGGGGGCGATCGCGGAATTCTGCGCGTAGGGGAAATGCTTCTCCTCTGCCGAGTATTAGGTTCGGCTAGATTGCACCCTTAGGTCGCATCGACCTTGAACAGCAAAATCTGGGTCTTCTGAAATGACTTGAAATTGTCGTCGCTGATGAGCAGCAATGACCGGCTGCCGTCTGGGAGCCTTGGCCCCCAGCTCATGCCTTCCAAATTATCGAGACCAATGCCCAATTCATTGAGGTGCAGCAGGAGCTGCTTTTGAATCGGCTCAATATCGACCAAGGTGCCTCGCAGGCTCTCCGTCCCAGAAATATCGGTGGCCCCAGCCAGGGTGAATTGGAAGAGCTTGGCATCAAACCCCAGAGGAGTGAGGGCTCGCTCCAAGCCCAGAAAGTGACCTTCGCCATCCAGGGCAAGGATTTCGCTAAGGCCGTGGAAGACAGAAGCAGGTAGTGGCTCCAGGGGATAAAGATGTTCGGCGACGAGGAGGGGACGGCCTTCGCCTAGGTAGTAATGGAGCAGGCGATCGCGGGGGGCAGCGTTAATACTGGTCGCGGTCTTGTCCTGAACCAACGGTCCCTCCGTGGCGGCAAACAAGCGCAGGGGCTCGCCGGGAGCGGTGCCCGTAGCATTGAGGCTGAGGGATTCAAATCCTTGATTGGATTGGACGCCTTGGGTTTGGACGGGCTCGGCTTCAATGGATTGGATTTCCCCACCCAAGGTTGGGTCCTCGTCTCTTTGTTCAAACTTCGGCACAAACTTTTCGGGGACGGGTAACTCGCGCAGTAGGTTGCCGCTGGTGCGGTCAAATTCAAACAAACCCGGTGCAAGTCCCTGGCTCGGCTCGCCTTCGGTGGAGACGAAGAAGCTGCCCTGGGGTGTCAAGGCCAGACCTTCAGGATCGAAACTGCCGCCGTAGGGTTGGCCCTCACTATCCTTGGGGCGAATCAGACCTTTAACTTCAGCGGGGCCAAACTGGGTTTCCCCATCAATATCCACAATAGGCAGGTCTAGCTCGTAGATACGGGCTTGGCTGCTGCCATGGTCATCGGAAAGGGCGTAGAATTGACCGTTCTTGGGGTCATAGGTGAGGGCGGAAAGCCCCCCGACGGTGGTGCCTTCAAAGATTTGGCTAGGCAGCTCCAGGCTGGTGATGTATTCGATGCAAAGATTTTGACGGAAGCGTCGGTCTACTGCTTGGGCGGACGCAACCTGACTAAGGGGGAGTAGTAGGCCCCAACTAAGAAAGACGAAGAGAAGTAGGCGAGAGAGCTGTCGGAGCGAGCGTTGAGACAGTCGTCCCGCAGTCAAGCTCAAGAGAGCCGAAGCAGAACCTAGCCAAACAGACCAGCGATAACCCATGGAGCC
>CALIGI010000163.1 GCA_938021205.1 uncultured Pseudanabaenaceae cyanobacterium | reverse complement strand
ATCCTCTCCCCTAGCCCTTACTCCTAAGGTCACGGGGAACCGAGACAAGTTGAAAACCCTCGGTTTTGCGTTCGGTTCCCTTGCTCCTTTAGGAGTAAGGGCTAGGGAAAGAGGTCGGCTGTTTGGCTGTCGAACTCAGGTCTCTCTACTAATTGAAAGAAGGGCCGAACAGAAATTTCTGCTCGGCCCTTTTTCAACCCTATTCCTGATGTCCAGCAAGCCAAAAACCAGGAATAGAACAAAACTGCATTTGAGTTTGCAGCTTTCAATCAATTGCGCAACCTAAATCCTAGGAAACCCCCACCTTCTTCCGGGCAGAAGAACGCTTACGGCGCAGACCTGTCTTCGGTGATTCCTTCTCTTCAACCTCTGATATCACAGGTTCAACCGTAGCTGTAGCCTTCTTACGAGTAGTAATTACTTTCTTACTCGTCGACTCAGGCTTGGCAGAATTGCCAGAAGCACGAGTCGTAATCACCTTACGCTTCACCTTGGGCTTATCGCTACCGCTGGGAGCCTCAGGCACAACCTCGGAAGCATCCTCAGGCTGCACAACCACCATAACCATAGGGCGGCTCTGCAACTCACGACGCAAACGACGCTGGATGCCAGTTTCAATTTGAGACTGGACGCCAACCCAATCAATCTCCACTTCACCCGCACTCGTCGAACTCTTGAAGTCATCCCAACGATCCTTCATCACCATATCCACCTCACGGAGGATCCAGCCCTTGAAGCGATCATGATCGGCAGCGTTGATGACACCACGCAGACGAACCTCAGGCTCCCGAACTAGCTGCCCTTCATTGGTCAGAATGACAGTGGTAACAATCATGCCGTCCTCGGCAAGCTGTTGACGCTCCTTCAACGCACGGTCATCAACCATGCCCTTGCGGGAACCATCGACCAGCTCAATACCAGAAGGCACTTTGCCAGCAACCTCAATGGAATCAGCCGTGATTTCGACAATGTCGCCATTATCAATAATCCGAATATTCTCCTCAGGAATACCCATGCTCTGGCCCGTCTGGGAATGCTTGACCAGCATGCGATGCTCACCATGGACTGGCAAAAAGAACTTGGGCCGGGTCAAAGCCAGCATCAACTTCTGGTCTTCCTGGCAACCGTGACCAGAGACGTGAAGACCTTTCCCCTTGCCATAGACCACATTGGCACCCTGCATCATCAACATGTCAATCACATTGACCACAGAAATGGTGTTACCCGGAATGGGGTTAGCCGAAAAGATGATGGTGTCACCTTCGTGGACCTTGACCTGCTGATGCTCACCCCGAGCGATGCGAGTCATCGCCGCCATGGTCTCCCCCTGGGAGCCCGTAGACAGAATCAGCACTTCGCTATCTTTACAGTTGCGAAGCTCCTTAAGCGGCACAAACAGATTGTCTTCGCAGCGCACATAGCCCAATTCACGCGCTTTTGCGATCACGTTGAGCATGGAGCGGCCAATGACACCGACCTTGCGCTTGTGCTTCGTCGCCAGCTCAAGAATCATATTGACCCGGTGAACAGACGAAGCAAAGGTGGTCACCATGACGCGACCTTTTGCAGCGCCAATCTCCCGGTCCAAGCCAGGGAAAACCGCTCGCTCAGAAGGGGTAAAGCCAGGAACCTCAGAGTTAGTGGAGTCGCTAATCAGCAACTGCACGCCCTGCTCGCCGTATTCAGCCAGCTTCTGGAAGTCAAAGAACTCACCGTCAACGGGAGTATGGTCAACCTTAAAGTCACCAGTAAAGATGACAACGCCTACTGGGGTACGAATGGCTAGGGTGAAACTATCCGCCATGGAGTGGGTATTGCGGATGAACTCGACTAAAAAGTTCGAGCCCAGACGTACGGTGTCGCGGGGGCTAACGGTGCGCAGCTCAGTGCGATCGCTCACACCCGCTTCTTCCAGCTTACCGGACAGCAAAGACAGGGCCAGCTTAGGGCCGTAGATCACCGGAATATCAATCTGCTTCAGGTGAAAAGCGATGCCACCAATGTGGTCTTCATGACCGTGGGTGACGATCATCCCCTTGATGCGGTCTTGGTTCTCCCGCAAATAGGTCATGTCGGGCAGAACGATGTTTACACCATGCATTCCATCGGTGGGGAAGGCCAAGCCAGCATCCACCAGAATGATTTCATCGCCGTACTCAAACACGCAGGTATTTTTGCCAATCTCATGGAGACCACCCAGGGGGATTACCTTGAGTGCTTCCTTAGAATTGCGATTAGCCATGTTACTCCTTAGCTTTCAAACACTTGTTATAGACACGAAACTTACGGGTGAGACCACTCCCAAGAAACGGGGGAGGGAAACTCACGGTGCGCCAACCTTGCAAGGAGATAGTTGTGAAACGAACTATTCCCGCTACCGTAGCGACGCAATGCCTCGCAGTCGAGGCAAGACTGTCAGGAATTAATGCTTAAGCCAAACTGCGAGGAAATCGCTTTTATTTGGCAGGGCCAAGCAACCTGAAAAACTTATGGGCAAAAATTATTAATCAACAATCGAGCGAGCGAGCTCGACAACAAATTCTTAACCCAACCATCCGGAACAAAAACTTGTAAATCACACAAAATCCGTTTCAAAACCCAATCTATTTAATCTAGAAACCAAGACCTTATGACTTAGCCGCAATTCCTAACTCACTCAAAACAACCTTTAGCTTTTGCGTAACTTCTTCGGACACTTCCACTAGGGGAGAACGAACACTGCCTACCTCCCAGCCCTGCAATGATAATGCAGCCTTGACGGGAATCGGATTGGCCATAAGGAACAACGTTTTAAACAAAGGTTGCAGTCGAAGGTGAATATCTCGGGCTTCAGCCACATTGCCAGATTCAAAGGCTCGCACCATGCCTTGGATGTCATCTCCCACCAAGTGGCTTGCCACACTTACAATACCTGCGCTCCCCACAGACAACATCGGCAGGGTCAAAGCGTCATCTCCAGCATAAACGGCAAACTCAGAAGGTGCCAGTCTTCGGATTTCGCTAGCTTGATCTAAACTACCACTCGCCTCTTTAATAGCAACGATGCTGGGAACCTGAGCTAAGCGCACTACAGTCTCAGGCAACAAGTTAGACCCGGTTCGACCCGGAATGTTGTACAGCATCATCGAGATGTCTGGACAGGCCTTGGCGATCGCCTCAAAGTGGCGATACATCCCCTCTTGGGGTGGCTTGTTGTAGTAAGGCACAACTTGCAGCGTACCGTCAAGCCCCAGGTTTTGGGCTTTGCGGGTTGCAGCAATGGCTTCTTGGGTCGAATTCGACCCCGTACCTGCCATAACTTTAGCTTTCCCTTCTACCGCAACTTTTACAACACGGAACAGCTCATATTCCTCATCCCAAGAAAGAGTTGGGGATTCACCAGTCGTTCCGCAAAGCAAAATCGTATCTGTGCCGTGGTCCACCAGATGGTTAGCCAAAGCTTCGGCCACGGCATAGTTGACCTTACCTTCGCTATCAAACGGCGTAATCATTGCGGTTAAGACCCGCCCAAAATTAGTCACGCGATTCCTCGCTCCATCCAGGGATTCATCATTCAGTCTTAGGTTAGGCTGCGTTGCAGCGCGGGGTCAGGCTGGAGCTGACTCTCAAGGGGCATTCCTAGGCGATCGCCGCAGGAGCCTTCAGCCACTGTTTCTCCACTAGCAGCTCAGCGATTTGTACCGCATTAAGAGCAGCGCCCTTGCGAATTTGATCACCGCAGAGCCAAAGCTCCAAATTATTTTCACTTGACAGATCCTGTCGAATACGACCCACCAAAGTGTCATCCTGCCCACTGGCATCCATGGGCATGGGGAAGTAGTTGGTCTTCCAATCTTCCACTAGCTTGACCCCTGGAGCATTCGCTACCAGCTCACGAGCCTCATCTACTGGAAAAGGATTATCAAATTCAACGTTAATAGCCTCCGAGTGAGCCCGCAATACGGGGACCCGCACGCAAGTCGCAGAAACTCGGAGATCTGGCGCACCAAAAATCTTACGCGTCTCATTCACCATCTTCATCTCTTCCTCACAGTAGCCCTGATCATCCAGCGCTGAATTGTGGGGAAACAGATTGAAAGCGATGGGATGGGGCAAAATCTCAGCCTTGGGCTCCTCACCATTGAGAATCGCCTGACTTTGCACCCGAAGTTCTTCCATTGCCCTTGCCCCAGCCCCACTGGCAGACTGGTAGGTCGAGACTACAAGGCGACGAATGGGCTGTGCTTGATGCAAGGGCCACAGGGGCAAGCACATCAGAATCGTGGTGCAGTTTGGATTCGCAATCACCCCCTTATGGTCTTTCGCAGCAGCCGGATTCACTTCAGGCACCACTAAAGGGACTTCAGGGTCCATACGGAAGGCGCTGGAGTTATCCACCATGACTGCACCAGCATCAACGATCGCCTGAACCCATTCCTTCGACGTGCTCCCCCCAGCCGAAGCCAGGACAATGTCCAAGCCCTTAAAGGACTCCGCCGTCACTGCCTCAACAGTAATAGCCTCTCCCTTGAACTGGAGCTGCTGCCCCGCAGACCGAGGCGAGGATAAAAGTTTGAGTTCTGAGATAGGGAAATCACGCTCTTCCAATAGCACCAGCAACTCAGTGCCCACAGCACCTGTTGCTCCCAAGATTGCGACCCGATAGGACTGAGACAATTTCAACGCCTCCTTAAACGGCAATAGAAATGAAAACAAAATGCTGTAAAGACAGGTCTTAGGCCATGGCCTTTCGACAAGACAATGTAATTAGCAGCGCTGATTTGTGCAGACCGCCTGGCACAGCGAACCAGGGCACAAATCGAAAAATTCAGATTGACAAGATCAAAATTAAATGAAACAGGATAATCCAGAGTCACCTAGCCCAACGAAACACTTGGGTTCCAACAACTTTCCTAAAGCCAGTCATGGAGACTCAACCTTTGTTCACAGAACAGTAGATTAACTTCATTTAACTACGGTTTGACAACCTTAAAACTCCCAAGACCCAGACAAAGTCATTTCTTTTATGGTCTTTCTAGATGGTTAAGGGGTCACAAAGGGGTTACTGCACCCGCTATTGCGCTATTCTCTTTTGGGGTTTGTAGCCATGGCCACAACCCCAAAAAGCAGCGATGCGGCGCTAGGGCCTGATAGGTACCGAAGTCTGACCGAAGCAGAGAACGCTCTAGTCATCGACAGAGCCAATTTTCTTCGGCTAATATATGCAGATCGGCTCGCCCAACCAGTTTAACTTTGAGAATCGAATGAAAGTCACCCAGGAAAAGTTACCCGACAGCCAACTCGGTCTAGAGATTGAGATCCCCGGCGAACTCTCCAAGCAGGTCTATGACCAGACCCTGTCGAAGCTTTCCCGTGAGGTGAGCTTGCCTGGCTTCCGCAAGGGCAAGGTGCCTCGCCACATCCTCGTGCAGCGATTGGGCGAAGGCCGCATTAAGGCATCTGCTATTGAAGATTTAATCCAAAAAGGGATAGATCAGGCGATCGAGAAGGAAGAAATCGAAGCATTGGGCAACTACAAGCTCAAGTCTGGCTTTGAAGAACTGATCGGGGCCTTTGAACCTGGTCAACCCCTGACTTTTTCCGCCTCTGTGGATGTCCCTCCTAGCCCTGTGATGAAGGGCTACAAGGGTATCACTGTTCAAGCTGAAGAAATTAAGTACGACACCGAGAAGGTTGGCACCGTCCTAGCGGACTACCAAAAGCAGCTTGCAACCTTAGTTCCAGTTGAGGACCGCGCTGCGAAAGAGGATGATGTCGCCATCATCGACTTCAAAGGCCATCTGGACCTGCCTGAAGATGCGGAAGAGGGAACAGAGCCTGAAGAAATCCCTGGTGGCTCTGCAGAGGACTTCCAGGTTGAGCTAGGCGAAAACAAGTTCATCCCTGGCTTTATCGAAGGCATGATGGGCATGAAGCCCGACGAAACCCGCAAGGTACCTGCCACTTTCCCCGAGGACTATCCTCAGCCTGAAGTTGCTGGCAAGAAAGCGACCTTCGAAATTACGCTGAAAGAGCTTAAGACCCGTGAGCTGCCTAAATTAGACGATGACTTTGCCCAGGAAGTCAGCGACTTCGAAACCCTCAAAGAATTGCGTGAAAGCCTAGAGAAGCGCTACCAGGAGGAAGCAGACGAAAAGACCAAAAACAATAAGCATGAGGCCATTTCTAAGGCCCTAGCTGAGCTGATTGAGGTAGAGCTACCTGAAACCATGGTTCAACGCGAGTCCAACCAGCTCCTCACCCAAACCCTGATGCGCCTCAGCGACCAGGGCATGGATATCAACAAAATCTTCACCAAGGAGTTGGCAGAGCAGTTCCGTGAGCAATCTAAGCCTGAAGCCATAGAACGGCTCAAGCTCACCCTATCTCTGGGCGAGATTGCAAAGGCTGAGTCTATCTCCGTCGACGATGCGGCAGTAGATGACAAGATCAAAGAAGTCTTGGAAAACACCACCCAGGATAAGTCTGAGATCGACATGGACCGTCTCAAGAGCGTTGTCAAAGAGGATCTCTTAAAAGACGAAATCATGGACTGGGTTGAGTCCAACGGGACCGTTGAGCTTGTCCCTGAAGGATCTCTGGCCCAAGAAGAAGCAGAAGAAGCAGAAGCAACAGAAGCAACAGAAGCAACTACCGCAGAGAAGAAGCCTGAGGACGAAAATCCTGAGAAGGCCAAGAAGGCTGAAGCAGAGCCTGCCGAAGAGAAGGCTGACGAAGCAAAGCCTGCAAAAGTAAAGAAAGCTAAGGCTGAAAAGAAACAAGATAAGGGCAGTGACTCCCCTAAAAAGAAGTCCACCCAAAAGAAGCCTAAGAAGTCCTAAGCCCTTGCCTACGGAGGAAGATCAAAGAGCTTCCTCCGTAGGCTATGTAAGTTCTAACAGCCTGTGTAGATGCTGTGTAGATAGCTTCGTTTCTCTGGGTGCTTCCCCTACAGAGATGCTATAAGAGAAAGCAAAGTTCACCCAGCCTGAATTGTTGAGGCATAATGGGTGAGGCGTGGCTTTCGATCTGAGGTAATGAGTGTATTGCTCTACCGCGATCGCCCACAGCGCTGCTGACACAATTGCTTTTTGCCCCCTCGCATTCACGTATGCTCTCATCCCAGTTTCCTGGTTCTATTCATTCACAGCAGTCTGGCTACGGCATCACATCCCACAACGCGCGGGATATGGGCTTAACCTCCATGCATCCGGGTCAATCTCCTCAAGCGATGGTGCCCACGGTTATTGAGCAGTCTGGCCGTGGCGAACGGGCCTTTGACATCTACTCCCGCCTGCTGCGGGAGCGCATCATATTCCTGGGAACCCAGGTTGATGATGCAATTGCGGATGCCATTGTTGCCCAGCTGCTCTTCCTCGAAGCGGAAGACCCTGAAAAAGATATTCAGATCTACATCAATTCTCCTGGGGGGTCAGTCACCGCAGGAATGGCGATGTATGACACCATGCAGCAGGTTGCTCCTGATGTTGTTACTATCTGCTTTGGCTTGGCTGCAAGCATGGGAGCATTCCTGCTCTCCGGCGGAACAAATGGCAAGCGTTTCTCGCTTCCTAACTCCCGAATTATGATTCACCAGCCCCTGGGCGGTGCCCAAGGTCAAGCTGTGGATATCGAAATCCAGGCTAAGGAAATCCTGTATCACAAGAATACGCTCAATGGTCTGTTGGCTAGCCACACGGGTCAGCCCCTTGAGCGTATTGAAGAAGATACCGAACGGGATTTTTTCATGTCTGCGGTCGAGGCGAAGGATTACGGCCTAATTGATGCGGTCTTGTCCAAGCCCAACGTTCCTGTTGTCGCCCCTGTGCAGTAGAGGTCTCAATGCCTAAGTATGACTCCCACCTCAAATGTTCTTTCTGTGGCAAATCCCAGGAGCAGGTCCGCAAGTTAATTGCGGGCCCGGGAGTCTACATTTGCGATGAGTGTGTCGATCTCTGTAATGAGATTCTGGACGAAGAGCTGTTTGATTCAGGCACCATGCCGTCTCAGCCTGCCACAGCAGCTCCTCGCCGGGATGCGGCTCCTCAGGAAAAACGCAAAAGCACGGCAGCGCCTATTTCCATGAGCCAGATCCCGAAGCCAAGGGAAATTAAGAAGTATTTAGACGAGCATGTCGTTGGGCAACAAGAAGCCAAGAAAGTTCTTTCTGTGGCGGTCTACAACCACTACAAGCGACTCAGCCACCATCAGAATAGTGGACAGACTGAAGAGAGTCCGGTTGAACTGCAAAAGTCCAACATCCTCCTCATTGGCCCAACAGGTAGTGGTAAAACCTTGTTGGCCCAAACTTTGGCTCGCAAGCTTGATGTGCCTTTTGCAGTGGCCGATGCCACGACTCTGACCGAAGCGGGCTACGTGGGTGAAGATGTGGAGAACATTCTCCTGCGTCTACTCCAAGTTGCTGACTTAGATGTAGAGGAAGCCCAGCGCGGCATCATCTACATTGACGAAATCGATAAGATTGCCCGCAAGAGCGAGAACCCCTCCATCACCCGGGATGTTTCCGGTGAAGGCGTTCAGCAGGCTCTACTAAAAATGCTGGAAGGAACTGTTGCTAATGTCCCTCCCCAGGGCGGGCGCAAGCATCCTTACCAGGACTGCATCCAAATCGACACGAGCAATATCCTATTTATTTGCGGTGGGGCCTTCGTCGGTCTCGACAAAGTGGTCGAGCAGCGCATGGGTAAGAAGTCGATTGGCTTCATGCAGAACGACGGCAATAACAATATTAAGCCTGCTAAACGTGAGAAGCGTTCTGCTGATATCCTTCGCTCCATGGAGCCCCAGGATATTGTGCGCTTCGGCATGATTCCCGAGTTCATTGGTCGTTTGCCAGTGGCTGCGGTGCTAGCACCGCTGAGCGAAGAAATGCTGACAGATATTCTCTCTGAGCCTAAGGACGCCATCGTCAAGCAGTATCAGGAGCTGATGCTGATGGACAATGTCACTCTGGAATTCAAGCCGGATGCGTTGAAAGCGATCGCCCGAGAAGCCTACCGTCGCAAAACAGGTGCCCGCGCTCTACGGGGCATTGTCGAAGAAATAATGCTCGATATGATGTACGAAGTGCCTTCCCGTAAGGATGTCACGACCTGCACCATCACCCGCGAGATGGTGGAGAAGCGTTCCACGGCG
This sequence comes from uncultured Pseudanabaenaceae cyanobacterium, assembly GCA_938021205.1. Lineage (GTDB taxonomy): Bacteria > Cyanobacteriota > Cyanobacteriia > PCC-9006 > JAAUQQ01 > JAAUQQ01. The sequence goes on along the minus strand of CALIGI010000163.1, from coordinate 24,212 downwards.
GACTTGCTCCTCCATCCAACCTCGATACCCAAATCTGAGTCTGCTTAGACCTCGGATTTGTAACAAAACCAGCTACTCTGCATAGATTTCTGACTCGCTAGCGCGCTCCTCCTGAGGGGCGCGCTACTGTCTTTAAAGCGGAACGCTTCAACCTCCGCCCATCGCACAGGAATTCTATGGCCTACATCACCATTCAGGGCACAGACCACTACTACGAGTGGATTACCCAAACAGAGGACAAGCCATCTGACCAGCCCACGGGTAAGCCAGTCATGCTGTTTGTCCATGGCTGGGGCGGCTCTGCTCGCTATTGGCAGTCTACGGCCCAGGCCCTGAGCGATGAATTCGACTGTTTGTTGTATGACATGCGGGGCTTTGGGCGATCGCGTCGTCAAGGCAACAACGACAACGTCCCCCTAGGCAACGCCACCAGCCCTGAAGCACTGGCTCCCTTCGACATCCAGTGCTATGCCGATGACATCCTGGCCCTACTGGATCACTTCGGTCTCGAAAAGATTTGGCTCCAGTCCCATTCCATGGGCACCTCCATCGCTGCGTTGTTCCTAGCCCAGCACCCCGAGCGGGTGGAACAGGCAATTTTGACCTGCGCTGGCATTTTCGAATATCGCAAGCTGGTGTTCGAGCTGTTTTATTTCTTTGGTCGCTACGTCGTACAGATTCGTCCCAAATGGATGGCGAAAATTCCCTTTGCGGACTGGGCTTTCATGCAGCGCTTCCTTCACCGCCCCCTGCCCAAGCCCCTGCGGGAAGAGTTCTTAGAAGATTTCATCATGGCCGATGGGGCTGCTTCTCTGGGCACGCTGAAGTCTGCGGTGAGCAAGCAAGCCGCTGATGAAATGCCTCAGTATTTTCGTGAGCTGTCCGTGTCAACGCTGCTGATTTCGGGCGAGTTTGACCAGATTATTCCAGCGCGGCTGGGCATCAGCGCAGCAGTGCTAAATCCCGACAACATCGACCATCAGGTGATGCCTAAGACAGGTCATTTCCCGATGCTTGAGGATAGCGAGAGCTATTTGCAGCGGGTCAGGCAGTTTTTGCAGCGGCCTGCTTCGGTGGGCGCTTAGCCAGCTTTTGCCAAAAGACGATGTGGAAATCTCCCTAACGGGGGTCGAGATGCCTCGCGGCGGGCAGTCTGGGGCGATCGCTAGACTATAGCTACTCCTTGTCTAAACCAGTCCATTCAATTCTCATCATGGCCAAAGGCGACCACATCTACGTTTCTCGAGGCACCTACTTTCACCACGGCATCGACTGCGGTGATGGAACGGTGATTCATTACCGGGAGGGGGAGTCTATCACCCGCAGCTCCGAACCCTTTTTTACGCTGGGTGAAACCGTGCGCGTGAAGCCCTACGGAGATTCAGATTCACCTGAAATGGTGGTGGAACGGGCTACAAGCAGACTGGGGGAGCGAGATTACCATATTGTTTTCAACAACTGCGAGCATTTTGCAGCTTGGTGCAAGACCGGAAAGCATCGCAGCCAACAGGTCGAAAATGTTGCGGCGGCCACTGCCATTGGAGGAGCCCTGCTGGGTGGTGTATTTGTCGCTCCGGCGATCGCTGCCGCAGGCGTCTACGGTGCATCCAAATATTTAGAACAGGCCAAGTCCGCCAAAGATCCAGCCATGGTTCGCAGCTCCCTAGAGTCGGCCATGGCGCAGCTAGCTGAGAGTCGCAAGGAGGAAGCAGCAGCCGTAGGGCAGATCCAGCAAGAAATTGAAAGCTGGGTCAGAACTGCGAAAGAAGCCATCAGTCGCGATCGCGAAGACCTAGCCCGCGCCGCCTTGGAACGAAAATATCCCCTGACCCACCAACTAGAACAGCATCAGCAACAGCTTGAAGAAATCACCCATCTGGAAAACCAGATTCGCTCCCAGCTAGCCCTAAGCCAGAGCTGAAACCAATGCTGCTGGCTCTTTTGCTCTGAGCCAATAGGTCATCATGAGCCCCTTACCTTTGACCTCAATCTTGCCTCGCTGCTCCAAGTCATAGCCATGCTCCCGCAGCAGTAAATAGGTCGCCTGGCTGACTTGAATTTGGCCCGGTTCACCGGAGGACTCCATACGAGAGGCAATATTGACCGAGTCTCCCCAGAGGTCGTAGATAAATTTTGTCTTACCAATGACACCGGCTACAACCTTGCCGGTGTTGATGCCAATGCGGATTTGGAGGGGCTGGCCTAAGTCATGGGTAAAGTCTTCTAGAACCTGCAACATATCCATCGCCATATCAGCGATCGCCAAGGCATGGTCATCTCGCTCCTCTGGCAGACCCGCCGCCACCATATAGGCATCCCCAATCGTCTTAATCTTCTCGAGCTGATGCCGCTCGGCAAGATTATCAAATTCACAGAACAACCGATTCAAGACCTCCACCAGCACCGTGGCCGAATGTTGCGAAGCTAGGGGGGTGAAACCCACAATATCGGCAAAGAGAATACTTGCCTCATCAAAGCTACGGGCAATGGGGTTCCCATCCCGTTTGAGTTGATCGGCAATTTTGCGCGGCAAGATATTCAGCAACAGCTTCTCAGCGCGGTCATGCTCCTTCCGCAACTCAGCAGTACGTTCCTTAACCCGCTGCTCTAGGGTTTCATTTGCCTCTTCTAAGGCTGCAAAGGACTGACTGAGGCGCTGGCCCATGCGGTTAAAGGAGCGAGCCAGCAGCTCCACTTCCCGAATGTGGCTCCCCCTAAGACGCTGATCAAAATTTCCGCTCGCCACCGCCACCGCAGCCCGACTGCTGCGAGCAATGGACCGGCTCATGGCCTGGGAGAGCAATAGACCCAATAGAGTAGAGCCCGCTAAAGCCATCAAGCAAAGCTTAAGCGTCGTTTGGGTGTTGGCATGGATCCGCCCCATGAAATCCACTTCGGGCACTACAACAATTATTTGCCAATCTAAGCCTCGGGAATTCCGGTAGGGCAAGACTTGGACAAAGTGGCGATCGCCCCCGTAGTGAAACTCCGATTGCTGACTGTAACGAATAGACGCCAGTTCGCCAAAGGTCTCCTGCAAGTGAAGTGCCGTAGCCTGCACCAAAGCATTATCATGCTCGATGGCCATTTTGCGTTGATTAGACTGCTCCTCCGTAGAGCTCTGGCTCTCCTGTTGCTTGTCAACCTCCATGGAACTACTAACCAGCTTCCCAGACTGCTCCGTAATAAAGATTTCACTGCGGGGACTAATCTCAATTTTCTGGAGAAACCGATTAATTTGCTCTAAGCGTAGGTCCACCCCGGCAACCCCAGCCCCCCCCAGACCATCCCCTCGGTCAAAGGTCGCGGCAGCGGTAATCCCGAGCTCCCCATCTGTAAACGTATAAACATCACTCCAAACGGGTTGATTGCTAGCTTCACTTTTTTGATACCAAGGTCGCCTTCGAGGGTCATAACTGTGCAGCTCAATGAGCTCCCCCCGCTCCCCCTGGGGGGTCAGATTATAGACCTGACGATCCGGTACGGCTGTCACAATCTTTTCGATGGCTTTCCCCTTAGAAGCAGCACAAATACAAAAAAATCGTCCTGCCTCATCCCCCAGGTAGACCCCATCTAGGGTTGGAAAGATTCGAGTCTGGTGCCAGAAAAAGGCACGCGTATTGCCAATATCGTCCAGGGTTAATTGCCCCAGACTTGCTGCCGCTGAATTACTCTGCACAACGGCCATGGGATGACCCAAGTACTGCTCTAAATGCTCCTGGACCCGAAGGCTGCTTTCTTTCCGCAGCTGGGTTGCCATGTCTTGGATCGCTGCTTGGCCATTACGGAAGGAGAGAAGGCCTACCAAACCCACTGTGCCCAGGGTTTGTAATACAAAGGGGACAATGAGGAGCGATCGCAAGGAAGCCCGTGGCAAAAAGCTTGCTAAAGACCGAGACGTGAAAGCCAAGCCTTGGGGCGGCTGAGGAAGGGTCATGGAAAAGACCAGTCGGGGAAAGAATGGAGCGCTCGCTACAGGGCAAAATAGCTCCGTTCAAGAATCACTGAAAATCTGGCGCTAACAAGTATCGTTCCATGAAAAATAATACAGCCATGTCCATCATAAGCAGGGTAAACACCTACAAAAGCGACTTCGCTGCTTCCCAAGCACTACGACCGACGACGCACCACTAAAGCAGACTTAATCGACCGCTGCACGGTCTGGCCCTCCTTATTCAAACGGCCATAGTAAGTCCGCCGATTGTAATACAGTGCCGAGGAGCTGCCTCCATCCAAATTCAAGGCTTCTACCGCACCTTGAGCCTTAAGGAACTCAGTCATCTCTTCTAGGGTGACGCCACTGCGCCAAGGGGGAGCTTGGGGGGTGACATTCGCGGGAGGTAGCGTAACTGGAATGGGCTGTCCATCCCCAGCAGGTGGCCCAGAAGCTTGGGGAGGTAGCGGCGATGGTGCCGCCAGAGGAGCAGGAACTTGGGCCGCCATGGCCATCAAAACCGTGCCATCTGCCTCAATGCCGATGGCACTGCGAGCATTAGGGTAGGTCATGCCAATGGGATTGCGCACCACCTTGCCATTGACCACATCCCAAAAAGCTTCCTCTTGGTGGGTCATGGTGGGCAAGAGCTGCGGGCCACCGCCTAGGGCATCGAGGCGATCGCAGCCCCCTGGCACTGCCCCATCATGAAAATCGATACCATACCGCTGTAAGCCCCCACAGTCATAGCGACGAAATTCACTGCGATTGAGAATCTGGCTCATATAGGTAGCGACGTTCACATTCGTCACCAAATCAAGATTCTGGTTGGGGTCTAACAACACTTGCCCCCCCCGAATCACATGGGAGGCTGTCTGCTGATTCTTTGGATCAAAGAAACCGCCGTTGAGCACAGCAACAACATCCGGGTCCTGGGCAAAGGAAGGTAGCTTTGCCAACCCCTCGGTCACGACAGGCTCTATAACCCATCCAGCCCCCGCTGACACTCGCAGCAGATAAACCTCGGCCTTAGCTAAGCGATGAATTTCAAACACCAGCCCATCATTGTCTTGCTGAATATTGCCAGCTTGAGCCATGGCTTCCTGCCCCCCAATGAACGTCACGTCTCCAGCAGTGGAAACCACACAACCCGCCAGTCCAGCACTGGTGATAAATCCGACAGCGGGCAAAGCAATGGAGCGAAACCAGGAGCGGGGAAAAACCATAACGAGAAACCGCAGCAACAGGGAATAGTGAAGGGGCTGAGGAAGGATTTCCCCATAAAAATCTGGTAAAAGTAAACTGATATAGTGGAGTAGTCAGTCCAATTGAAGCTGAAAACACCAGATATAGTTAATTCAGTTGATTGTGGCCCAAAGGTACAACTTCAAATCGTCAACGGACCTATCGGACTGAAGGAGTCGAAACCGACGACAGCTTACGAAACCATCGCTGTGCCCGCAGAATACCAGCCCAAGCCCCACCGCCACCAAGGGGATATCGCTCACTCCCATTGCCTGAGGGCTAAAACAGGATGCCATCGTGACTGATCAACTTTCCCTCTTCACCGCCGCAGAAAAGTGGCAAGCCCAGGGCTACCGCGTTGATAACCTAACGCCCAAAATGAGTGCTGAAGCCCTGGTGAGCTGGAAAATTCGCATCATTGATTTCCAGGAGCGAGTAGAGTTTTGTCCTGCACCGGAGCAGGTGGATCTGTTTGGCAATGCAATCCCCTCCAAGGAACCAGATCCAGAAACGATCAAGCCCTTTGAGCTGGAGCAGCGCAATATCAACTTTTGGCAGACGCCCAGCGCCGATGAGGGAGTAGCTGCACTATATTTCGTGATTGATTACGATGCAATGCTGCTGCTGTATGTAGGGGAGACGGTGAAGTCAAACCAACGCTGGAAGGGCGTTCACGATTGCAAGCGCTACTTGGCAAACTATCGCCAGAGCCATTATGAGCATCAGTTACCGACAAGGCTAGGAATTGGCTTTTGGCCCCATGCCCCGAAGGAAACGCGATCGCGCCAACGCCTAGAATCCGCTCTGATCAAGAAGTGGCGAGCCCCCTTTAACAAAGAAAACTGGACCTACTGGGGAACGCCCTTTGTGGATGGAAAAGTCGAAAAAAATTAGCTGTCAGATGTAATAAAAGCTCCCCAGACATCCAGTGTTTCTGAAAACATGGGAGTCTGCAACCCTAAGCCACCGCCCAGAACCGCACCGTCTGATCGCCACTAGAGCTAATCAACTGAGAACCATTTGACTTAAACAGCAACCCCGTCACCGTTCCCTCATGATCCGGCAGCACAGCCACCAGCTCGCCGCTGTGCAAATTCCAGATGCGAATGCTGGCATCCTCGCCGCCGCCCGCAATGAGCTGACCATTGGGGCTAAAGGCGATCGCCTTCACTGGCCCTTGCAATCCCAAAAACTGTCGCTGAAAGCTGCCATCCCGGAACGACCACAAATGAATGCGGCCATCACTGCCCCCCGCTGCCAACAGCGCACTATCCGGACTGATCTGTAACTGCGGGTCCACCAGACTGCTGTTATCCAGCGTCAGCAACTGCTTACCCGTTTGCCCCTGCCAGACCTGGATCGGCTCATCGACAATGCCCGTCACCAAAGTCTTGCCATCGCGACTCAGGGCCAGAGACCAAATCGCTCCCTTGCCCGGAGCCCACTGCTTGGCAATGCGACTGTTGTTGATGTCCCAAAGACAGACCTGACCATCGGCTCCACCGCTCACGAGAGTTTTCTTATCGCCGCTAAAGGACAGGCCGCGAATGGTGCGATCGTGGGCGGGAAGGTCATCCAAGTGGCGAATCTTGGGCAAATGCCACAGCTGAATCAAGCCCTCACGACTCCCCGTTGCCAGCATGTGATGGTAGGGATGAATTGCCAGGGCCAGGATGGGACCATGTTGGCTACGCATTTGGTCCAAAACGCGGCCCGTTTGCAGACTCCAGCGGTGGAAATAATGGTCTTTCGTCGCTGTGAAAAGAGTGCGGTTGTCCTGGCTAAGGGCGATCGCATTAACGCCCCCATCAAAACTGCTCCAAGTTTCAACACAGCGCCAATGGGCTCCCCGTTCAGATGTAACAGGTCGAGTAAACGGCTTAGGGCCACCACTGCGAGCCGAAGCCGTCTGGCCAGAATTGGGGTGGACATAGCGAGGTCTGGGCTGGGCTCGCGATTCTGATTGGGGGGCTCTAGAGGCAGATTCTCGTTTGGCAGACCGGGTGGGCTCACTGCCCTTGGCATCGCGATCGCCACTTCGCTCCGAAGGCGACTGGGAGCTCCGGCCAAAGGGGCGGCCATAGAAGGGGTCGGCAGCGGGACCAGGCGATTTGCATTCCCCAGACTTGGCCCCCGGTGTCTGCATCCCAGGCGATCGATAGCTAGAAGACGACGACTGCGGAGTTTGGAAACCTGGACGCTTATAGGAGGATGGCCCCTTGTCAGAAGCTCGATCCGAATTGCGCGGCGACGACTGGGCAGGAGGTCGGGTCGAAGCACTGGGAGATGGGCGATCGCGGCGGGGCCAAGCCGAAGAATTAACACTAGAGGCAGCAGAACCCCCCTTGGGAGGGTGAGCCTTGAAATATTCGTAGGCCTCGTTAATCAGCTTAATCTTGACTTCCGCTACTTCCTTCTCATCGGGATCCGTAAACCGATCCGGGTGGGAAGCACGGGCCATGCTGCGATAGGCTCGCTTGATCTCGTCCATGCTGGCATGGAGGGGCAGTCCTAGAATTTCGTAGTAGCGAAAAAGATTCACGGACAAAAGCGGCGTCATTCAGCAGGGCAATGAGGCAAGGAATGGTACAGATAGGAGATCCCCCATCAGCTGTGCCCATCGCGCCCAAACTCCATGATAGGGGCTCATGTGAGGCTCATGACATAGGAGCTATCTCGCCAAAGCGGAAACTGTCATGCCGCTACCTTCGTCGGTGGATTACATCGCTCTAAGCTGTATCTCATTAGTCCTATTGCAGCGGCTCACTTCGATCTCTCAAGGCTTGATATGGCAGGCGGTGATGTGAATCGCAGCCTCCAAATGAATCAGAGCGTTGCTATAAATCACACTCGACTTTTATTTAAAATCACGGTTTATAACACCTACCGTTACACTTCCCGACAAACTTTCTGAGATGCCCTGATCCCCCAGCATCAGCGCTGGAGAGTAGCCGGATTAAGACAAGCTAAGCCGCGTTTTTAGCTCCGCCAATAGGCCCTTAAAATCCCCCATGAATGAGTGCTTTAATTAACACTGTGCTTCTCCGCCCCCAATTCTCTATGAGCATGACGTTATCCCCCTTGCAGGCTCCCATCACTGCTGTTTTCACAACATTTGGGGTGCTCAGCCTAGGAATACTGCCCAGTCCCGTGGCGGCACAGCCCCTCAACCCAGAGATCAAGGTCGGTATCATCCAACGCTTTGGCAGCGAGGCGGACGACAAGATTGAGATCAAGGCGACCAGCGGCGACCAGCTCACCATCACCATGGAGCGTGCTGACGGTGGTATTGATAAGCTCACCACAAACCAGCTCAGCCTAGACATCCAGCAGCGGCCCCTAGAGGCCCCAGAGCTTTACGAACGCCTCGTACTCAGTACTCACCGCAGCTTTGAGAGCGCAGAGGATAGCGCCAATCAGTGGCGAGCCAAGGGCATAGCAGTCGAAATGGCCCAGCCGGGCGGCTGGCAAGTCTGGGCTAAGCGAGATATTTACCACACGCCACTCCTGCGCCGCCTACTGCTGGACAGCATCACCCAGCAGGGTATCAGCGGCCCTTACCTGGACAGCAAGGTATTGGAAGTCGCTCCCCAGGCCAGCGCGGTGGCGAATTACTACCGCTATAACCGGGATGAGATGGAAATCTCCAGCGGCGATCGCACCATCTTGGTCAACGGCGTGCCCTACCCCGGTGACCTCCGCCTTCAGCCCAATGCCTACGGCACCTACACCCTCGTCAACAACGTCGCCATTGAGGACTATCTTCGGGGCGTCGTCCCCCACGAGATTGGCCCTAGCGCGCCACAAACTGCCGTAGAAGCCCAGACCATTCTGGCTCGCACCTATGCCCTGCGAAATCTGCGGCGCTTTACGGTGGATGACTATGAGATGTGCGCCACGACGCAATGCCAGGTGTACTTCGGCTGGAAAGACAATTTACCCAGGGCTGACCAAGCCATCGCAGCCACGCGCGGCCAGGTCCTCACCTACAACAACGAACTAATCGACGCGGTCTACTCCTCCACCACCGGCGGCGTTACCGCAGCCTTCACCGACGTTTGGAACGGAGCCCCTCGCCCCTACCTCCAGCCAGTAGTGGATTCCGTCCAAGGCGCATGGAATCTAGCTAGCCGCGATCTCTCCAACGAGCAAAATTTCCGTCAGTTCATCAGCCTGCGCCAGGGCTTCAACGAAGACGGCTGGAACTACTTCCGCTGGACGAGAAAATCCAGCCTGCCGGACCTCAACAAGGAACTCAGAAAATACCTAGAAGGTAAACAGCATCCCCTCGCAGACTTCGGCACAATCCAGTCAATCCAAGTGCTAAAACGAGCCAAGGGCGGTCGCATTCAGCAGCTCCAAGTCGTCACAGACAAGGGCGACATCGTCTTGGTTAAGGACGAAATGATTCGTGCTTTTGAAGCTCCAAACAGCTTGCTCTCCTATCTAGAGCCCCTGGTCGATGGCAACAAACAACTCACCGGCTATAAATTCATCGGCGGTGGACTGGGTCACGGCGTGGGCATGAGCCAAACCGGCTCCTACAACCTCTCCCGCCTGGGCTGGGCCAGCAGCAGAATCCTCAACTTCTACTACCCCAACACCCAGCTCCAGCCCCTCAATCCAAGCATCAGCTACTGGACTGAGCCCAATCCAGCAGTTGCACCAGTTGCACCCGCTGTGGGCACAACTGGTGTGGAACCTGCGCCTGCTTCAGTCACAACACCAGCGCCACCCAGTCAGCCATCACTCCCCGTGCCGCCCCCCAAGCTCCCAACCCAGGTTCAACCGCCCAGCGGTCAGGCAACTGTGACAGACCCAGCCACCCTCCCCATTCCAGTGCAGTAGTAATCTGCCGACAATCCCAAAGCGATCGCGCAACGGTAGGGGCAAGGTCTCCTTGCCCTGAATCGCCAAAACCAAGACAAGGCAAGAAAATCCCGCCCCTACAAATTTCATCAAGCTCAATTACCTAGCGCACCAGCAAGAGCTGCTGCTCATCCGCAGTGAAGCCTTCATCCCAGGGCCAACGCTGCTGTTGATCCTGCCAAATCATCTGAATCGCAGAGTAACTACTACCACTGTTAAACCAAGTCGCCTTAGACATGTGCTGTGCTTTAGCCTCATCGCTGCACACCTGAAACAGAACTTGGTTTTGCGCGATCGCTCCACCGCTAACGGGCTCATTCAAAGGCGGCGGCGTACCTTCAGCGACCCGCTCAGCGTAGAGATTGATCAACAGCCGAGCCACCATGGGATTCATCCCCACACAAACCATCTCAGGATGCCAAAAGCTATTCCACAAGCCCACGGTATAGGTAATGCTGGGGCCATCTTCCGGGGTTTCACTCACCAAGTGACAGCTAAACGGACTATGGAGGGCATTAACAATAATCTCCCCCTCCTGCGACTCCTTAATCGCCATCAACGCCGCCTGGAGGATACCCGGCGCTTTTTCGTAGCCCCCAGCCTCTTTAAAAAGTTCCACCGTCGCCACATAACCATGCTTAATCAGGCGATTAGAGAGCAACGTTGCAGCGAGATAGTAGCTATCCTGGTCAAAGTGCTGTTGCAACCGTTGAACGGCATCTTCGCAACTGAGGGTCATCGGCCTAAACCTGCTAAAGAATGATGGGGCTGAAGCAATTCAGCGATCGCCAAAAGCCGTAGTACAGCAAGAAGAAACAGCAGATCCATTTCCAAACCTCAGTCCATGAACAACATTCAGTTCATCAAGACCAATAAAGCAGTACAAACAACAAAGAGGGTGCAGGTTAATCATTGCCGCCGGGGGAAGCGGGACCCCAGACTCATCTGGTAAGGCCACAATCAATTCACAATCATCACTCGGAAGAGAGAATTGAATTTCCAATATACCCAGGCTACCCAGCAGTTAGGCGAGGACCACTATATCTTTAATTGCTAATCGACCAGCTTCAGATGCAGTTCATAGAATGCACATATAACGGCAGCATCTATGGGAATCGTTAAAGTAGCGGTTACATCCCACCTTCGACCTATGGTATTCCTGGCATTTCCCATCACGCCCCAGGCGTTTTACAAGAAGCTCTGTTGCCGCGCTCAAGGTCAAAGCCTTGCCCTCGCCTTCATCCTGTTAGGCAACACAATATCCCTAGGCTCAGTCAAACCGGCCTGGGCAGAACGCCCTGTGGGGCTACAGTTTTGCGCCGAGGACGATGAGCCCCGCGATGCCGATATATTCATTGCCATTGCTTACCATCAACGCAGTGAAATCCTGGGTGTCGCCTTTGAAGACTGGGTCTCCCAGGGTTGGTACCGCTTACCCAAGGACAGCAGCTTGAGCTGTATCACTCTCCTAGATCAACCCTTAGATCAGCGTTATTACTATTTTTACGCCTACACCGGCACTCCCTCCTTAGCCGCAAGTACACCTCGTAGCTGGGACGGTTCCAAACAATTTTGTTTAGTGCCTCAACGCTCCTATTCCCTAAGTACAGCAGAACTGAATTGCAGCGAAAAAGGAGCAAGTTTCCAAGGATTTCGTGAAATTGACACCCTCGGAGCAGAGGGCTTTCGGGTCGTGATTGAATAAAAAGTCACAGAGAAGGTGTCCCTAAACGCTTGGACGCCGTGCAGCTCTATGCGTAAGCTAGAGGAGCTTGCTGACACAATCCAATAAAAACGTTCACAATTCACAATGACAACTTCAACTCCAGAATCGGTCAGCCGTCTGGCCGTAGCGCGCAATAGCGATCGCTCCAGCGATAAGGCTCTCCAAGGCAGCACCGTTAATCCCTGGGATGTCGAAGGTGAATTTGAAATGGATGCCGTGATCGTCAACCAGGGTGGTGGCGAAATCCTAGTCAAGGTCCCCAAAGGTGAGAGCCACACCTACATCACCGTGGCAGGCTTCCTCCCCGGCACCATCATTAATCAGCGCTGGCACCTCTCTTGCATCCGTGAGTCTGGTCGCATTGAGCTGTTGGACGGCGAGCCTTTGAACCGCCACCGCACGCCTAAGAAGATTGCGATCGTTCGCATTGAAGATAAAGAAACCGACGCTTAATTCTCTGATTGGGTCAAAGCATTTGCTTCAGGCAAATCTCTTATCCGCTCAAAAGCCCCTAGCATCTACGGGATGCTAGGGGCTTTGTCATGTCGCTAGCGGATTTCAACCTCTAAGCCATAGCTGGCATTGCCCCGCGTACCACCGACGACAATGCTGTAATCTCCGGCTTGGGGCAGTTCCAGCTCCGCGAAGGTCTCCTCCGTCAAAAGTACAGAGCCATCCGGGGCTGCAACACCAAAGACTGCATTCTGCTCTAAGGCAGAAATTGAAAGCGTCATGGTTTGCCCTGCCGCAGCACCCAACAAATACTCATCGCGATCGCCCCGCACCACAGCATCTTCCACAACTGCAGTGGATGCCCCAGGAGCAAACGACAATCGACGCACCCGAACAGAATTGGCCCCCTCAGTCAGCTCAGTCAGCGCCGCCGAAGTCTCTTGCAATGGTGCCACCGTCGGCCCGTCGGCTTCTGTACCCTCACCATATTCAAACGCAATGGCCAATTGCTCTTGCACCACAGAGCAATCCACTGGGTCATAGACATCTCGCCCTGTGTTCAGCTGGTCATTGCCTAGCATCCAGGTTTCCTGGGCTTGCTGAACATCACCCTCGATATAGGAAGTCAGATCCAGGGTGAGCTGGTCCTTGGCGATCGCACCCTCAAAGGTCTGCACATAGCTACTAAAATAGCCCACAGCCTCGTTGTGGATAGTGCCCTGGCTTTCTCCCAAAACCCGTTCATCCTCAGTCACCGTCACGCCGATCGCAGCCGTGAGGACATCAGACTCAATGGAATAACAATGGCGACCAGGAATCAGTTCATGGTCCGAAACAATGGGTTCACCGATGACTTGAGACGTTTCACCCGACTCAGGCGTTTCAGAACTATCCGAGCTAGGCGCTGGCGCAGAAGTCACCGCAGGAGCCGTATCAACTGGTGGCGTAGCGGTTGGCTTTTCGGGGGATTCACATCCCACTAGGGTGAGAGCTAGCGCGATCGCCAATGTCCCAGAAGCCTTTGCCAAGCGTGAGCCAGAACCAAACCTTGCCGCGAATAAATCGATAACCATAGAAGAAACCCAGTAACATCACAGAAAGGAGCTACAGCTCCATCTTTGCGTATTCCCCCGGATACCCCTTTTGCCTGTGCCAGTTCAACCATCGACCCCTGCCAAATCTCCTGCCACGGCTCCTGCCACGGCTCCCGCCTCTGGGCCAGTCCCCAGCCCCCAAGACGACTTTGCCATAACCTTCGCCCCGCTTGACCTAGACCAGGCATACGCCGTTGCCGATGACCCCGGCAACGGCGCAGTCGTACTCATGAGCGGCACCGTGCGCAACCAAACGGACGGTAAGCCAGTGTCATCGCTGGAATACCAAGCCTACGAGCCCATGGCTCTTAATGTTTTCAAACAGCTGGCCCAGCAAATTCGCCAGCAATGGCCTGATGTCAATCGCGTCGTGATCCACCATCGCACCGGCCACCTCACCATTGGAGAAATCAGCGTCATCGTGGCCGTGGGCTGCCCCCATCGGGGCGAAGCCTTTGCAGCTTGCCAATATGCGATCGACAATCTCAAGCACCAAGCTCCGATTTGGAAAAAAGAGCATTGGGAAGACGGCTCCAGCGAATGGGTCAGCATCGCCGCCTGTGAAGAGCCTGATTGCTAACAAGCACCGCGCAGCTGAAATAAAGGCATAGGCACCTAGACCTGCCACGCTCCAAGAACAGTGAGCCAGCCCCCTCACAATGCTTAAGATTATTTACTGAACTCCGGGCAAGCAAACACCATTTTTACCGAACTACTGTACTATCTCATTGCGTTCCCACGCAGGATAAGTCCAGGAGTGCCGATTGAAAGCCCAAGGCCCTACCTATGCCGCTCCCTTTGATCGAGAAGACCTCGACCAAGGCGCGTTCTTAGTAATGCTGCGAGGGGCAACCGCCAAAAACAGCCCCCGCAACCGCCAACGGGTCTTTGACCAGCTCATGGAGCAGTTTGAAGAAGGTGCTCCACCCTTTGATGACCAAAAATGTTTCCTCAATGGCTTGAGCGAGCAAGACCTGATTTACATTCCGTCCCCTACCGAAGTTGAGATGAGCAAACAACAGCCCGCCCCCGAATCGCCAGAGCAAGCTGACATTCTCCTGGCAGCCACGGAAGTCCTGGAGCTGGCAAAGCTTAAGGTCTCCCTTGCCAATGCTTACCGAGATGCCCAGCAGTACAAAGAATTAGTGCTCAAGGTGATCGATACGGAGGGCAGCCATCTCAGTGAAGAGGAATGCGAAGCTGTCTCCCAAAAAAGCTTTGCAAAGAGCATTAAGGGCTTAGCAGAGGCCAGGGTGAAGGTGAACAACTGGGCAGAGAACTCCTCAGGGAATCACGACCTAATTCTCAATGAGCTGAGCTTTATGGATGAGGAGATTGTCACGGCACTATCTGCCGCGAAGTCTAAGGCTGGCAAGGCTTCACAAGAAGAACAAGCGGCTTAGGCAGCGCTTTAGCTTTGATAGGCAAAGGAAAAAAACGGCTCAGGCAACGTCATCTGTAACGTTGCCTGAGCCGTTTTTGGCATTCAAAGTTTCAACAGGTCGGTAGGGGTAATTGGGCAATGTACTTTAGGCATCCACTCCACAAACATTTGTCCCAATGCTTTACCCAGTGCAACCTGTATAGACGCTTTGCATTGAGGCTGGGTAAAGCATTGGGACAAAGCATTGGGTATTGAGATTGTGGAATTGGTTGAACACAATTGGTCCAATGCTTTTCTCCTGCGATCGCGACAATCCATTGATTAGCCCTCAAAACAGAAAGCGGCGATCGCCCCAGGCAACCACCGCTTTTCAATTCACGTATTTTCAGACAGTCAATCTACTTCAACGTGAGTTCGACGCATTAATGCCTGGCCTTGCTCTGCTGCTGTGAGCTAAAGTTCACAGCTAAAAGCTCAAGTCCGTTAAAACGGACTAAACAGCCGACTGACCTGGGTTTCAGCCCGCTTTAGTGGGCTTTAGCTCTTAGCCTGGGGATTTATCCCCAGGGTGCTAGACCAGTGTTTTGGCAAGCTGTCGAACTCAGGTTACTTCAGCAATTCAGCAGGAGGCATAACCACTTTGGTTGCCAAGCCAACCTTGCGCAAGCCATTAATCACCCACCAAGTGCTATCAATTTCGTACCATTTCAAACCAGCCTTAGCCATCTTAGGGAAAGCATGGTGATTATTGTGCCACCCTTCGCCATAGGTCAAGAGCGCAGCCCACCAAACATTGCCAGAGTTATCGTCGGAGTCGTGGGACTGATAGCCCGTCATGTGGGTAGCGGAGTTAATCAACCAGGTTGAGTGCCAGAGGATAACAGAGCGAACAAACACGCCGTAGATAACAAAGGACCAGCCACCCATCAAATAAAGCGCGACACCCACAGGAATTTGCAGCGCCAAGAAGTACTTATCTAACCAGCGGTAGTAAGCATGACGAGCTAAGTCTGGGGCTTTCTTGTTGTAAGAATGCTGATCAAAGGTGTCTTTGCTGGGATAAATCAGCCAGAAAAAGTGACTCCAGAGGAAACCGCGATCAGCGGAGTAGGGGTCCTTATTCACATGCTCAGTGAAGGCATGGTGCTGACGGTGACCGCCCACCCAGAATGTGGGACCGCCCTGCAAGGCCAAAGCACCAATGGTTGCAATGATGTACTCCAGCCACTGGGGAACCTTGAAGCTGCGGTGGGCCAGCAAGCGGTGGTAGCCCAGGCAAATACCGATGCTACCAAACAGCCAGTGCAAGAACACTGCCATGCCCAAAGCTTTCCAAGAAAAGAACCAGGGAGCCAGCAGAGCTAGACCGTGGAACGCGCCGAAGAAAAGAACCGAAGGCCAGCTCAAAGGAGGACGAGGTGTGGGTTTCTCGGGGGCCATTCGGGCTGGGCGCGTCTTTGCAGGAGCGGGAGGCATGAGATTGGTGGCTGTCATGGAAAAAAATATCCGTGAATTTCTTTTGGGTGAAAAGGCCGGGCCCATAGCTCAGCACTCCCTAACCCCAGAATGCTCTTGCGAGCAATCAAAAACTTGTTTTAAGCCGCTGGGTTAGTGGAGATGCCATTCAAGACATCCGTAACCCTTGCTAAGATGGAGACCCAAGTTGCAAGTGCTGCTTACATTTATGACTATAGCAACACAAAACGCAATCTGCAAGTGCTACTTACATTAAGTCAGCCATCTACTACAGTGATGCTTGCATCCATATTGCCCATAGACAGTTGTCCATAGCGGGTCTATGCTCCCCGCTCTGATTTCCCTTGCCCTCTGGCCCATGCCAAAACGCTCGCCTGCCCGGAAAAAACTCATTGATGCGGCCCTAGAACTCTTCTCTAGCCAAGGCGTAACCGAAACCACCACGCGCCAAATCGCCGATCGCGCTGGGGTGAATGAAGTCACGATCTTCCGCCAGTTTGGCAATAAGCATGGACTTATGCTGGCGGCGATCGAGGAAACGGAAGTCTTCAGCAACGTTGGCGAATCCCTGTTGCTGCAAGCCAGAGAGGTCAGCGGCCTCGACCAGGCTTTGCGGGACTATGCCAATGGTCGCCTGGAAGCGCTGGAATCCATGCCAGATTTTGTGCGTTCCCTTGTGGGCGAATCAGGACAGTACGCCCCAGAACATCGTCAGGCCATTGGTCGGGAGCTAACCCAGGCCAATCGCTTTGTCGCCCAGTATCTAGACACCGCGATTCAGCGGGGGCAACTGAAAACAACGCTCTCAGCGGAAAACATTGCCAGCCTGCTGAATAGCCTAATCCTGGGCTATGCCGTGCTGGAGTTTACTAGCGGGTTTCATTTGTTGTGGCGCGATCGCCAGGATTTTCTCGAAAACTTAGTCGGCCTATTTCTACGCGGAGCGGTACAAAGCCCATCCAGCGAAGCCTACTGCGCCACGAATCAAACAGTCACGGTTAACGTCCAACCGGAAATCATTGAAGACCTCCCCGCTCCCTTAGTCCACGACCTACTGCGCCAGGGCAAAGAGCGGGGCCACCAGGACTATGCTCTGATCTACGTTCTCTTTGGCGCGGGCCTCTCCCCAGAAGAAGTTGCGGCCCTGGAGCGACAGCACCACAGCTGCGATCGCACCCAGCAGCTCCTGCGCATCCCTACAACCCTTCTGGGCAATGCCGTCCCCCGAACGGTCCCCATCAACCAATGGATCATGGGCAAGCGCTACGGCTCTTACCAAAAAAATCCTTTGACCCAATGGCTCAAGAACCGCAAGGACGATAGCCCCAGCCTGTTTATTAATGAAGCGGATAATCCATTGACAGCGGAGGCGATCGCCGAACGTTGGCAAGCCTGTACCCAAAAATTTGGCAGTGACCTCACCATTCAGCAAGCCCAGCAAACCTGGCGAGTGGATATGCTGGTACGAGGCATGTCCCTGGATAATCTCAGCTTGCTCACTGGGGTGAATGCGGTAAATCTAGCGCCCTACGTCGAACGGGCCAGGGTCAAAACCGCCCTGGACCAAGCGATCCAGCTAGATCAAAAACGTCCTGGAGATGGCAGTAGCAGCGATTTAGACTAATCTGCTCGATATCTCAGACCAAATCCTCATTGCTGTCCCCTGCATCCTCTGCAGGCGAACGGCTGTTCTCCCCTACAGCTCAACTGATTGGAATCGAGGTTCACTGAATCAGATTTGGTATCAGAAAGATTTAAGAACGAAAATTGATTAAAGCCCCCGGCCTGACTTAGGCCAAGCCAGAGAGGGAAACCCTTACCCCTACCATAGATTCTATTGCATGAGGTTCACGGCCCTTAGTTGAGCAAAGACGGCCATCCAACGGGAGGCTTAGATGCTTCTGGCTTTGTCGGAGCGACAGGAGGCTTAGCGCTCGTTGTTGCAGGAGCTCCCTCGGGAATTGCCTCATGGAAATCCAAGACTAGCCGCATATTCTCCAGGGCCAGCTCCCGCAAATCTCGGCTCAGCGGTACAACACTCTCCGCTCCAAACCAGCGATCAAAAATTGCCACATCTTCAGACTCTCCACTAACCACTCCCTGCATAAAGCTGGCGATGGAGTAGTTGATGCTATTGAGCAGGGCCGAATTATTCTCGGGCACCATGCAAGCGACACCTTCGCGGGAATAGGGATAGCTCGCAATTTCAAACTGGGACGCGAACACGTTCTTATCCAGCCAGGCTTCGAGGAAAATACCATCTGCGGCAACGGCATCAACTTTGCCATTTTGCAGAGCTAGGTAAGTTTCTGCTCGCTCATCAAAGAGCACCATTTGGGCCTTGGGTTGCACGCGCCGGATCGCTGCTTCATTGGTTGTGCCGGGCATGGCAGCAATTTTCTGACCAATGAGGGAATCTGGCTCACCGGAGATGCCGCTATCTTGGCGCACGAGGAGGCGCGTGCCGGTGACCCCGTAGCTGAGGGAGAAATCAATCTGGCGATCGCGTTTCCAGGTAAAGCTACTGGCATCACAAATAATATCCAGCTTGCCCTGGGTGATCGCCGGAATGCGGCCATCAGGATTCACATCCGTCAGTTGCAACTTGACTGGGCGGCCCAACTCCTGGGACAGCTCATCGCGAATCAGTCGCAACATATCAACGGAGTAGCCAAAGGCCTCTCCGCGATCGTCGATAAAAGAAAAAGGCTTGGCTGTTCGATTTGTCCCAGCACGCAAAACCCCTGTTCGCGCCACTCGCTGCATCACCGTCTCAGCAAGTGCTGCCGGTGCAGTCGCTCCAAAACCAACTACCGCCAGAGCAACCAAGAGTCCACAGGGCTTGAGCATGTCTAATCCGTCTCAACTCATTCCACCCTTGACCATAGAGCAAAGCTGGAGCCAGCTCAAATGGCTTAGAAACCCATGTCATCACACATCAACGTGTCACGAGTCTTTTGACCTGTTGTAGGATTAGTGCCCTCGGCCAATTCGCAAAGACCCTTCAACACCTGACCTTCTAGCAATACATCAGTAAAGTCAGCACCATTAATAATGACGTTATCGAACACCGTATTCATGGCGTAGGCACCGGTCAAATCTGCATTGGTCAAGTTTGCCCGATTCATCAGCGCAGAATCCAACGTCGCCTCTTTTAGGTTGGCCCCAGTAAGGTTGGAATCATCCATGCGAGCGCCAAATAAATTGGCTCTTTCAAAATTGGTTCCGCTCAAGTCAGAGCGACGCAGCTTGGCCATGCTGAAATTTGACCCAGCAAAGTCATCATTGGGAAAGTCCTGACCATCCATGATGGCGCGGCTATAGTTATAAGCCAAAGCCGGGGCTGGAAATGCCAATGCAGCTCCTAGACTCAGAATCAATCCACTAGTCAGCATTAACGCCAAGCCCAAAGCCACCCCTGCTTTTGCGAATTCTCCTCGGACCTGTCTGAGGGCGATCGCAATCTTAGAGGTGAGAAAAGTCAGCATAGGATGGGCCGCAGTGAAATAGCTAAAGACGTGAAGCAGGGCAGGGCCAATTCACTGGCCACTCGCCCACCGAGCAAACCGGGGAGCCTTGGAGAATCCGAGGAAACACCGGGTCTGGCGGTATGCTCTTTCTAGCTTAACGGCTGTGGCTCTGCCTCGAACAGCCTGAACCGTTAGGGAAAGCCGTCTCATATCGCTCAGTGCTGCTGATTCGAGTGACGACTTTCAAGACATTTATCGCGGTCGCCCAGCGACCTTTCGAATAAATCGCCCCAGCCCCCCCCAGATCACCTCCCGACCAAATAATCGCCATGGCTCGACAGGCTCCTCGCTCTAAACCAGCACCCACCGGTCCACCCAAGGGAAAATCAGCCCATCTCATCGTCGGAGAACTGGGAGAAGAGCTAGTGGCTACATGGGTTTGCAGCCAAGGCGGCACCGTTTTAGCAGCACGCTGGCATTGCGTTACCGGAGAGCTAGACATCGTCGCCCAATTGCCAAAAGGTTTTGTGGGAGCAACGGAACCCCTGATTGCTTTCATTGAAGTGAAAACGCGCCGTCGCGGCACCTGGGATAAGGGGGGCTTGCTCGCCATTACCCCTCAAAAACAAAACAAACTTTGGCGAACCGCGCAGTTTTTTCTTAAAAAGCATCCCCAGCTCAGGGCTATGCCCTGCCGCTTTGACGTTGCTCTAGTGCAATGCCAGGGCAAGCCCGCTGGGCCTAAACGCAAGTCAGATTCGACAGAGAGCGATCGCCAGCTCAACATCGAGAATCTAAGCCAATCCCCAACGCCTTCCGAAAAAAAACCTAATTCAAATGAAAAACGGCTGCCCTCCGAAGAAAAGCAGCCGATGAAACTGGGCGAGGCAGTCATGCGAGGTGAATACCGCCTAACGCTCCAGCAATACGTGGTAGACGCATTTACGTTATAGGTTTCAGTAAGCCTAAGCTGGGACCGAGGTGAAGCAAATCCACTGCGACGGCTCTGAAATCACTACATAGATTTTGCGAGCAATGATTGCTAGCGGTTGTCAGTCAGTCTGAGGTTAGGAAAGGGTCTCAGGGCAATAGCCTAGGCCTTTCACAAACTGACGACGAAACTCTTTGATTTCCTTGCAGTCAGGACGACCGTGGGAAACAATCGCAACCTGGTGGAAACGCATCACTTCCACAGGAGAGTAACCCACTTCGAGGGACTGAAGGGCACGCTGAAGGCGAGCGCTGGGCTTCACAGGACCACCCATTTCCTGAAGATAGGCGCGGAAATCACCTTCTTCGGTAATGGAGAGGGGATAGCGAAACTTGACCTGTACAATCCAGCCATCAATCTGGTGAACCACAGTAATCGTCTGTAGCGGCCAGTAAGGGTGATTGCTGAGATACTCGACCACTCGCAGAGTCAAACTGGAGTTCGAGAAAAAGTACAAGTAAGTCATAACTGTGAATTCACCTCTTCAAGCAATGAGACGCTGTGATGGATGCCGTAACATCACAGACGCCGTTGAGAACATTATGGTTTGCTAGAATTTGCTGCGGGGAAGGAAAACAGCAAATTTACATAGATCAATCCTTTGTGAATTTCATCTGAGCAGATGATTCCAGAATTAGCGAGAAAATTAGCAGACTTATGGCCACAAGGGCACGAAAGCAGTTTGGGCAGCACTGGCTGAAAAGTCCGGAAATTGTGCAGCGGATCATAGAAGCAGCAAGGCTTTCGCGGGAAGATCGAATCTTAGAGATTGGCCCCGGCCAGGGAGTGCTGACAGAGGAACTACTGAAGCCTACGCAGAAAGTATTAGGGGTTGAGATCGATCGCGATCTTTGTCAGTTGCTTCGCAAACGCTTTCACCACCATCCGCGCTTTGTACTTCAGGAGGCAGACTTCCTTTCGCTGCGCTTTCCTGAGGAGATCGATCCGGCCTTTGGCGACCCGCCACCTAATAAGGTGGTGGCCAACATTCCCTACAACATCACCGGCCCAATATTGGAGCGTCTGCTGGGCAAGATTGCCAGCCCTCGTCCCGACAGCTTTGAAAGCATTGTCTTGCTGGTGCAAAAGGAAGTGGCCCAGCGAATCTGTGCGAAACCGGGCAATAAGGCGTTCGGAGCCTTGACCCTGCGAGTGCAGTACCTGGCCGACTGCGAGATTATTTGCAATGTCTCGCCAAAGGCATTTCTTCCCCCCCCTAAGGTGGAGTCTGCGGTGATTCGCCTGACGCCAAGGCCCTTAGAGAAGCCCGCCCAAAGCCCGAAGTACCTCACGACGCTGATTAAACTGGGCTTTTCCACGAAGCGGAAGATGCTGCGCAATAACTTGAAGCCCGTAGTGGATCGGGAAGTCTTGGGGGAGATTCTGACAAGTATTGGTTCTTTCCCTGAGGCTCGGGGGGAAGCATTGTCCCTGGAGCAGTGGATTACCTTGAGCGATAAGTTGGGGGCTTTGGCGGCGGCAGAGGCGGCGGCGGAACCCACAGAGATGGTAGCGGTAGTGACGGAGGGCGATCGCCCTGAGACAGAAACCTTAGAAGCCTAAAGCCGAGGCAATGGCAGGGCAAGAGCGGACATGGCAATGCCATGTCCCTACCGGGGTTTGGGTCTCTCGACAGAGGGTAGGGCGATTGGGCTGGCGATCGTATTGATATGATTCGCTACGGTGCAGCAAAACTGCACTGACAGTCTGACTTTCTCTATTGCGTCATTTCTATGGATCGCTGCGTTCTGCTGGCCCCCGCCAAGATCAATCTGTATTTGGAAATCATTGGCGATCGCCCCGATGGCTACCATGAGCTGGCCATGGTCATGCAGAGCGTGGACTTGTGCGATCGCGTCACCGTCAGCCGTGCTGGCACCCAAAACATCAGCCTCAAATGCGAGCACCCCCTCGTCCCCTCCGATGAGACCAACCTGGCCTATCGCGCAGCGGACCTGATGTGCCAGGAGTTCAGTGATGCCTATGCTCGCTTTGGTGGCATCAATATTGAAATTGAAAAGAATATTCCCGTCGGGGCTGGGCTGGCCGGGGGCTCTGGAAATGCAGCGGCAGTCCTCGTCGGCATCAATATGCTGTGGAAGCTAGGCCTGACCAGCATTGACATCCACCTCCTTGCAGCAAAGCTGGGTTCCGACATTCCTTTTTGCGTCAGCGGTGGCACTGCCCTAGCAACGGGTCGGGGTGAACAAGTGGCTCCCTTACAAGATGTCCAGAACTACTTTGCCGTGCTGGCGAAATACCAGAGCCTTTCAGTCTCAACGCCCTGGGCCTACCAGACCTATCGGAAACAATTCGAATCCACCTACGTCCGGGAAGCAGATGATCTGGCAGCCCGCCGAAGCCGGGTTCACTCCGGCCCCATGGTCAAAGCGATTAGTCAGCAAAGCCTGGAGGAAATCAGCGCCTTGCTCTATAACGATTTGGAAAAAGTCGTTCTTCCCGAGCATCCTAAGGTCCAAGAACTGAAGGAAACCCTGGCGCGATCGCCCCAGGCCAAGGGAGTGATGATGTCCGGATCAGGCCCCACGGTGTTTGCCTTAGCAGAAAGCCAAGCCGACGCTGACGAAATCGTCCAAGCCGTGAAGTCAGCCCTACCCGATGATGACCTAGGTCTATGGGTGGCTCCCTTTAGCGCCACTGGCGTGAGGCTCGTTGAAGCGTAGAATTAGGACTGGAGACTGGTTTGACGGTCTGAGTCTAATCGTTTGTTTCACCAGCTCCACCAATGCTCCACTGCCGCTATGCCCGATTGGGCCGATTTTTCCATGGGTGACGACTCCGCAGCTAAGCCAAACGATCTAAAGAAAGCCGCTGATGGAGCGACTGTGGCGGTGGAAGATAATGCTGAGACCAGTGATGTCAAATCAGTGAGCGCGAAAAAAGCACCAACCAGCGTTTGGCGGTGTATTAGTGGAGCGGCGATCGCGGCTTTCCTAGGCTATGGGGCTTACAACCTCACCTTCAAAATCGCCACCCAATTCGCCACCCATCCCCTGGTTTCCGACAATTACATTGCTATTCGCCTCTCTGGCATGGTGCGTACCCTAGTCGTGGGTATCGCCTCCATGGCCACAGGTGTTTTTGCCTTTGCCGCTCTGGGGCTAACCGTCCTCGGACTGCAAATTGCCTTGCAAAAACTCAAGCCAGGCTCCTCTGCCAGCTCCTAAATATCTCCCCTATTCTCCATTATCAGATCTAGCTAGACCTGTACATCCGCTTTCACTGCATCTATACTCATTTGCCAACCCCGTGTGACGCCGACCTCCCAGGCCACAAACCATGACGCCACCACCCTCCAAAATCCAGTCTCAGCAGGATGCAGCGAATCAGAAAGATGTTGCTGCTTCGGCGATCGCCTCCCATGAGACCCAGGACAACCCGGAGCGATCGGGGCAAACCGGCAAAGACCCAAAGAAAACGAAGCAAGAATTAAAGGCTGAGAAGCAGCAGGCCAAACAGAACCGAGGCGGCAAATTCAAAGCGCTCAAAGCAAAATTTAGCAACAAGGGAAAAGAGCCCAAAATCAAGACCTTGCAGACTACAGCTCCC